>NZ_JALKIK010000012.1:0-113192 GCF_023050955.1 Anaerobiospirillum sp. NML120511 | reverse complement strand
TCTTTTTCTTGCCAAACAGAGAATCGATATGAGGCAGCTTCCTTACCTGTGAAATAGCGGAATTTACGCGCAAATCAGCAATCTCATTAGCCATTGCCTGAAGACAAACAGTGGTTATACCAAGATCATCAAGGATTTTCCTGGCAGACTTGAACGTTGCTCGCGTGATGGTTGGGAGCTTTCCCTCCTCACCAATATGAACCTGAACCTCTTTCAGACCATTAATAATCGAGTTGATGTTAGATGCAGGAGTGTCTGCTGCGTATCCGATAAGTGAGCGAATAACGCATGCTATGAAGCTGCAGGCAATTCGTGCATTTATGCCCTCGTCAAAATGAGAGCGCAGAGTGTCATGGCCAATTTGGGACTTTTTAACAGAGAAAGTCTTCTCAACACAGTCACGGGTGCTGTACATGGCATAGGCTTCTGCCGCATCCAAAGGTACGGAGGAGGCAATGGAGAAATACCCCTTGGATCCGCAATCTCTCTGTAGCTGCTCGCGATCCAGATACACCTCATAACCGCCAGAGTCATTGCTGACAATTTGCACAACCTGACTGAACTTAGGATTGATTGAAACACTGGTCTTGCCATTGGCGATAAGACCCTTGGCCCGCTCATACTCGAGCATTGCCTTATCCATATGATGGATGAAGCGTTCTGCCCCATTAACTCCATGAAAGAACAGGGAAACATAGGACTCCTTATCGCTTCCTCTGAACAGCTTTTGTTTCGAAGAAACACCAAACAGTCCGCCCTCTTTAACTCGGGTGTTGACCTTGAAGTAAATCTCGGCAGAGTGATCTTTCATCATGCTCTGATGTGCATAAGTCTCGCCTTTGAGCATCATGATCCAGTTATAGCCAAGGCTTTCAACCAGGCTGATAATCTCATCACCATTGAAACCTCTGTCAAGAATGACGCCCTCAACCTCAATGCCTGCCTGTGCAAGAAGCTTGATGATCTTTTCAAAGGCAGTTGCATCTGTCATGTTGCCACGGTTTACGAGCCAGGTTACAGGCATGTTAATCCCGGCTGCAACAGCCCATATCTGGGCAACAATGTTGGATGAGGTACCCGACTTTGACTTACCCTGGGCAGCAAGCTCAGATTTCGTGGCCTTACAGTCATCATTAGTGCCGTCGACTGCAAGCCATACCTTCTTGATAGAGAACCTGTCACGGCAGGCATACAACCACTGTTCTCTTAGAGTCGTTATCTCATCACTGTCAGTTGAGTTGAACTCACGTGAATACCATGCATCATCCTTAGGCTTGATTGAGAAAGTTGCATTCTTTCGGGCATAGTAAGGGAAGTGAGTCAGAGCATTTGTGTTCTCGCTAATGTTGAACAGGGCGTAGTCCATGAAGGCATTGCCTTTCTCTGGGCCAAATGCAGCCTGAACAGCCTGATATAGACCACTGCTCTCTGAAACTGCCAATGCAGACGCATAAAGACCTAATGACAGGCTTTGATCCTGCTTTTTATCGGGGCCATAGTGAGCCTCCCAGAGGTCACTGTGCATCCTGCGAAAGTTATCGTTTGGATGCATGTTGCCATTGGAAAGCAGCTGGCCAATGATGTATCGACGCCTCTTGCCAGAGGCGTCCCTGTAGTAGACAGAGACCTCATTAGTTTTTCTGTCAGGCGTAGCAAAGTCAGGTACAGATATTTCGTGCAGGTTTCGATAAATATAGCCCATAAATATGCCCAGGATAATTTTCACGGAACGTGAAAATATTCTAGCATATTTTAATGTAATATTTCAAGTGTTTTATTATATAAAAAATACTTTATTTATCTTGAAAACCAGGTAAATTTATATGAGAATTAAAGTAGTATCCTTTGTAATTGTTCACGGTTCTATGCAAAATTAGCGTATATAATGCCTCATAAGTAACTGGAAAAGATCTGACCTTCCCTGGTGTCTTTCCTGCAAACCAGTTTGCTTCTGCATACAGCAGCTGTTTAATCGGCTATTGCGTATGTCAGCGTTACCTGAGCGTTTTCAGTTGACAGGTTCACATAACCTCTTCAAATTGATAAAAGATGAATTAACAGGAACAGAACAACACCTGAGTGCAGTCGCACACAGTTTTAACCAGGGATATCAATGCTGCTGGCCAGATCACGACGTAATATGCCCCGGGCATGAGGGCACGCTGGCCTGATAGCAGTTTATGCCATGACAAAGGATGGCAGCTGTAAATAGCAGGATTCTGCTCTGTAAGCCGTTTACTTACGGGCAAGGAGCCGGGTGCATACTGTAAGCAGGACCATGGTTAAGGTCCGGGTCAGTTAGATTAATAGTATTGTCAGAGGTCGTTTAGATGGGCAAGGTTTCTCAGATTGCCAAAGAGCTGGGTATTTCAGCAGCTACCGTTTCACGAGCAATGTCTCGTCCCGAGATGGTTGCCAGAGCAACCCGTGAACGTATTCTCGACAAGGCCAAGGAGCTGGGCATAGATGTGCCAATGGCGCGCAGCATCAGCCAGGGCCAGCGACTTCTGGGTATTATCGTTGCTGATCTGAGTAACAACTTCTCTGCAGGCATCCTCAAATCTGTTACTGAACTTGCTCAGGCTGACGGTCTGCAGATTCTCCTTGGTGTAACCAATGAAAGCCCTACTGTTGAGCGCAAGATTATTTCTGATCTCAATCAGTTCTCCTTAAATGGTCTGATTGCCATGCCTACAGGTATCAGTACCGTACCTCTCATCGAGTGCCGCAATGTCGTTGCCGTCGATCGTCCTTTTATGGGCCGGGAGACCAAGTGTGCTCTGATTAACAATCAGAAGGTGGTTCAGATTGCAGTTGAGCATCTGCACTCCAGGGGGCACAAGCATATTGTCTATCTGTCTGGCAAATCCTCTCTGTACACCTTCAAGGAGCGCCTTGCAGCTGCTCAGTCATACGACAATGTAGAATGCATTGAGCTTGATGCGCTGGAGTACAACGATCTGTACACCAAGGCTTTTGAAATAGCCAACATCATGCTTACCCGCCACTCCAATCGTCCTACAGCTATCCTGACTGCCAATAACGCCATCACCTCAGGTGTAGCCTATGCCCTGAGCCTGAGAAATGTTCCAATGCCTAAGGACATGGCTCTGGTATCAATTGGCGATCCTGAGTGGTGCCGCTTCTTCCCAACCCCTGTTACTACAGTCAAGCTGCCTGAGGAGGAGCTCGGCTCTCTTGCCTACGAGATGCTCAAGCGCAATGACCACCGCGTGCGCTTCATTGAGCCAATGCTGCTGCCACGCGCTTCCAGCTGATTGAGTCCGCGCCGCTGCCACGCACATCCAGCTGATTGAGACGGTGCGGCAGCGACGCTCCGCCAGCTGATTGAGCCCACGTTGGAGCGACGCCTCCCCAGCTGATTGAGACGGTGTTATAGCGACGCGCCTGCGGTTAATCACAGTTGTACGGTATTAAGCTTTGCAGGAATTGCTGAGCTTTCTTTTGTCTCTTCCAATAGCGATGGTGGCTGGGAACACAGGCCGCTCAGTGTCAGCATGCCACACCGCAGGAGAGCCTGTCTGATCCAGGCATTGAGATGAGAGGTCGTCACAACCATTGAGGTAACATGATTTTAATCGGTTGTGGGCGATGGAAGCGCCTGTTAATCAGCATGGTGTTAATGATCATCAATCGTTTTAGTTCGCAATTGTTTTGCGTGCATTTGCAGGAAGCCCCACGACTTTTACAAATGATCTGAAGCTTGTATACAGCCCCCAAAAGAGGCCTCTCTGCTGGGGGTTTTGTCATTTTTTAAGGCCAGACCCCTGATCATATGTTCACTGTTTTGGTGAAAATTTAACAGTGTGCACTTTTGCGAAAAGGCACGGTTTGCTGTGCTGCCCAAAAAATTTTTTAAATACCTGATTGAATTTTTCTTGAATATCAGGCGTTTTATAATTATCATATATACAACATCAACAATCGTAATTCTATGCAACCGTTTGCATTAGTTCACGTAAATGCTGAAGCTTGGATCCCAAAAACCAGCAATCTTGTATATAATGCGAAATCATTGACTACCATACCAGTGTTTCAGTGAAAGCACAGTCTATGGGCCTGCAGGGCGCAGGAAGTCAATGTATACACTGAGCGTCCAGTTTACGCCTGTGTAATGATACCTATCTAACGGATCTTTCGGATTTAATCCGTGTCACACACCGTTTCCCGTACAGAGTTCGAGCACCTTCCGGTATCAAATCGTCCCTGACCACCACAGCAGTTCAAAAACCTGCTAAGGTACTTCCAAAAAGGCCATGCATTGCCCTGACTGTATACTGACCGCATTATTGTGGTCCGGAAATTTCAGGCAGGCAATCCTTTAGGGACAGATGATCGAGGTCAATATCAGGACCTGACATTATGCCTCAGGGCATCAATGTTATCTGGAAAGTGTATAGCTCCCTGCCATACCTTAAGCTCAAAACAAAGCCTGCCAGAATTCCTTAATTGCCCCTGAGATTATTCCTGGTCAGTGGCCGTCTCCTTATACTTTGTTTCAAATTTCTTTGTACTGCTGGCAGTAAAGCAGTCTGTTCGTGTGAAATCAGGCTGCAGAACAAAATGATTCTCTGATTAAGCTCAGTGACCAGATTTAAGACAGTCGGTTACCGGATATTGTAGTTGGTCCTTTCAGAACAGTTCCTGTATTTTCAGCTGTTAACAACCAGACACGAATAAATAAGCCTTGAAATTTAGTATTTTTGAGGCCTGGACCTGTATGCATCCAGTGCCTCTGAGCATAAGGCTCTGCTTCGGTCCATTAACAGCCTGCACTCAGCTGTTTTCTGCCAGATATCGAGTGATGATTTATGCAAGAAAGTTCTGACAAGAAGTCAGCCGCTGTCGAAAACAACAGCGATCCGTCTGTATCAGGCCAGTCATCTGACAGAATCAGCAACAACGGCAGCTCCAGTGCTTCAGCTGCCCAGGACATGCCTGGCAAGGTTAGCAAACTCAGTGTGGGAGGCATTATCCTCCTTGGAATGCTGGCCGCCTTTGGTCCTGTTACAACAGACCTCTATCTTCCGGCCATTCCTGAGATTACCCGTGATCTGGCAACAGACGCCGCAAGTATGCAGCTTACCCTGACCACCTCCTTTCTGGGACTTGCTCTGGGACAGCTGATTATCGGACCGCTTTCAGATGCTTATGGTCGCAGAGTACCGCTGCTTACCTCCCTGGTAGTTTTCGTTATTTCATCAGTCTGGTGTGCCTTTGCCGCTGATGTTCATCAGCTGATCACCGCCAGATTTTTCCAGGGTCTTGCAGGAGCCGGAGGCATTGTTCTGTGCCGTACCATTGCCTGTGATCTTTACAGCGGAGCCGATCTGCCCCGTTTTATGTCACTGCTTATGACCATCAATGCACTGGCGCCTATTCTTGGACCAATAGCCGGCTCAGGCATTGTAGCTGTTTTTACCTGGCCTGCTGTTTTCGTATTCCTTGCCCTGTGGGGTGTTGCTCTGATAGGAGGTACGGTTAAGAACGTACCTGAAACTCTGCCAAAGGAGAAACGATCAAGCCATCTGCTGGTTACTTTAAAAGAAATGCTCAATGAGCTTACCAATGGCCGTTTCCTGCTTTACTCCATGGCACTGTCTTTCATCATGGGCTCATTTTTCGCCTATCTGGCAGCTTCGCCATTTGTCTTTCAGTCTATCTTTGGGCTGAGCCCTTCAGGCTACTCACTGGTATTTGGTATCAATGCTTTTGCCATTACCGTGGCAGCCAATATTGCAGGTCGCGCAGTACGCTTTGTAAAAGAAAGAGCTATTGTTACTACAGCCATTGTCGTTCAGTTTATTTGCTGCCTGGTCTTTGCAGGCATCCTGATTACCTCATATGCCAATATCTATAACATTGCCGCTGTCTTTGGTGTATTCGTGTCCATGATGGGCGTTGCACAGACAGCCGGTTTCGGCATAGTAATGGGCTCTCGCTCTGGAGGTTCGGGCTCTGCAGCAGGAATTTTTGGTGTTCTTACCTTCTTCTTTGGTGCTCTGACCACACCTCTGGTAGGTCTGATGGGAGAGGACTCCATGGTCCCGACACTGTTGACCATGTTTGTCTGCACCATCATGGCTTACGTATGCTTCATCACTGCAAGCCGCTGCAAGAACAGCTCTCTTGCTGATCACGAAGCTGAAAACGAGGCCCGTGAGCGTGCCCAGGCTGCCGCAGCAGCCGAGGCTCCAGCTGACTGTGTGCCAGCCGACGCAGTTCCGGCCTGCGCCACTGTTGAGGCCGAAGTTCAGGACGCTCAGCGCCAGAACAGAATATAGGTAAAACCTCACAGATTGACCTTAACAGGTACCTCGCCACTGCCACCGGAAATGGCAATTTACAGCCCGGCAGGTTGACCTGTCGGCCAGCCCTGCCAAGCTCATGGGCCCAGCGCCAGGCAGCAATGCCTGCCAGTTCAGGGTTTTACCTGTGCAGCAGCTGCAGCTGAGCAGGGAGAGGTACTTACAGTTTTTACAGTGCTAAAAGCATTAACATCAACACTAAAACGAAACTAAAAGAGTTTGAAAAGCTCTTTTATCGCTCAGCCATGCTGCCAGACATTCAGCCATTGATCTTTCCGGTCATTCATCGCCATGCCATGTCATGCCGTGCCCTGTAACCCAGGGCCGTGCTGTCAAATGCCATGACATGCCGTGAACCGCCATGCCGGGAGCGAAGTCTGGTCACGCATATTCTGAGCAGGTGAACAATTATAAGGATACGGTCTGTTCCGGTTTAAGAATTAAGATTTGTTAACGACCTCACCAGCACTCCAGTAATCCTGGCTCAAAGCAGGGCCACTGGAGTAAGTAAGGGCCCAGCATAGGCCCACCGCCTGACCTTACAGGCATTTTTCCTGGTGATAAAACGTTAATACAAGTTTCTGATAAGAAGACAAAGCAAAGCCATCTTGGTGCATCAGTGCCAAGGTGGCTTTTTCTTTGTGGCTACCTCAAACCGGGATCTGTTCCCAGACCCATCCCGGATCGAAATCGCACCGCCACACGGTAACATGTGCCCACAACTCATCAGCTCAGCCCACAACCTGCCACCTCCTGATCATCTACTGTAAGCAGCGTGGCCAGCCATACCCGCCTTGCTGCAAGGTCTGACCTCATTTGACCATGAAAAGATTGGCTGCATTGTCAGGTATGAGCTTTAATCCCATTTAGAAAGCAAAACAAAATTCGTAATAGCAAAACAACTACGGCTGTTGTGCACCTGCCGCAGTCGGACAAATACTTTACAAATACTTATCTTTGTCAGTTTGCTTTGAAGGACATGTGATTTTGCTTGTGCTTTACAGAACGAAGCATAACTCATTGCTCCTGGTTGATGTTTTGTCGAAAACTGATCGAAGTGCAGGCGATTTTGTCTTTTGCCATCATAAGTATGAATCTGCCGTACATGTAAACAAGTTGCCACTTAGGCGCCAACTGTGCCATTAAAGCCCGATAAGTGGCCGGTCAGGGGCATGTCTAAGCCGCTTTGCGCAGTCTTTGACGTATTTGCTCGCAGTGATTACCGTTATGGCGCATGACTGTCCGGCAGGGGCATAATCTGGTAACACGATACAATTATTTTTGACAGCTGAAGTGGGACGGATCTGAATGCTCACTAAAACAAATGAAGTAAATATGCTGTTTTATAAATTATTTTTCAGGTGTGGCACGCCAGCTGCAATATGTCCTTATGTTGATGTGGGGATAACCCATTTGTTTTAGTTGTTAGTTATCAGTCGTCAGGACGATTTGCAAAACCGTTTAGGTAAGCCTGACATGAGAGAAGAATCATGGCTTTATACGTAAATACCAATGTCAGCTCCATCAATGCTCAGCGTAAATTAGCAAACTCGACCCTTGCACTTAACACCAGCTACCAGAGACTGAGCTCTGGTCTGCGCATTAATTCAGCCAAGGATGATGCCGCTGGTCTTCAGATCTCTGACCGACTGACCTCCCAGATTAATGGTCTTAATCAGGGTAACCGTAATACTAACGATGCCATTGCTCTGGCCCAGACCATTGAAGGTGCTCTGGACGAAACCACAGCAATGCTCCAGCGTATCCGTGTGCTGGCCGTACAGTCTGCTAACGGTACCAACTCTGCCAGTGACCGCGCTGCACTTCAGGAAGAAGTAAGCCAGCTGTCCCAGGAAATTACCCGTATTGCCAAGCAGACCACCTTTGCCGGCAAGGAAATCCTCGACGGCGCCAAGACCGGCCTCATCCCGGCCGATGGTGTCCTTAAGTTCCAGGTAGGCGCTAACGCATACGACACCCTGCAGATGCACTGGTCCCAGGCCTTCACCATGACTGGCCTCATCTCCCAGGTTCTTAGTCAAACAGCTGTAGTGGCTGGAACTCACGGACTAAACAAGTCCAATGGTCAGTATGTTTGGACCATTTCCACTGCTGCTCTGGCAACTGCTACCCTCGATAATATTGACAAGTACATTCAGGCTGTAGACTCCAAGCGTGCTGAGCTTGGTGCTTTACAAAACAGAATGGAAAGTACTATCCGTAATCAGGCTTCTATCTCTGAAAATGAAGCTGATGCACGTTCAAGAATCAGAGACACAGACTTCGCTGCTGAGACTGCTGCCCTTACTCAGAACAATATTATCCAGCAGGCTTCTCAGACCGTACTGGCCCAGGCAAACCAGCGTCCTACTATCGCTATCAATCTGCTCAGCGCAGGCCAGTAATTCATACCAGTTTCTTCTTCTCTCTTAATCTCGAGGCGGGTCAGTTGACCCGCCTTTCTTATTTGTACGCAGGTAACTCAGACTTACGTGCACCTGGGGTACGTGCACGCGAGCTTTTGAAAACGTTTGCGGTTACTGTACGCATAACGTCATATTTGTGATTTTGCAAGTATGGGGATACTGTGCAGTTGCCGTAGCTACGGGCTTTTTGCCGCCTGTGGCAAGGGTTGATAGATATAAGTTGTATGGAAGTGCAGACAGCTTTCAGGCAGGTGATTTATATCGTGTTTATGTGCATTGGCACGCTAAGTGCTAAATAGAGAGCAGGAGAGTCTCGTACTCCCACAGTATTATTATTTGCAGGTCAGGGCTATGCAAAAGTCCCGTTAGAGGACACCTGATCAAGAGAGAAGCAATATGGCCTTATATGTAAACACGAATGTAAGCTCAATTAATGCTCAAAGAAAGCTGAGCAATGCAACCCTGAGCCTGAATACAAGCTACCAGCGCCTCTCCTCAGGCCTGAGAATTAACTCTGCCAAGGACGACGCAGCCGGTCTTCAGATCTCCGACCGTCTGACCTCCCAGATCAACGGCCTCAACCAGGGCAACCGTAACACCAACGACGGTATCGCTCTGGCCCAGACCATCGAAGGCGCCCTGGACGAAACCACCAACATGCTGCAGCGTATCCGTGTGCTGGCTGTTCAGTCCGCTAACGGTACCAACTCAGCATCCGACCGTAAGGCCCTCCAGGAAGAAGTTACCCAGCTCTCCCAGGAAATCAACCGTATCGCCCGCCAGACCACTTTCGCAGGCGCCACTGTTATCAATGGTAAGAACAATCCTCAGGGTCAGGGCCACTTAAAGGTCGAAAACAGTCTTATTCCGAACGATGGAAAGATGGTTTTCCAGGTGGGCGCCAATGCTCACGATACTCTTACCCTCAACTGGGCCGATCCATTCACTTTGTCTGGCCTGGCTAAGATGGCGGGTTTGGGTGAGGCTAAGAATATAGCTCAAAATAAGGCTGCAGCTGAGGGTATTGTAATTGATGGCGGTGATAAGTCACAGGTGCGCTGGACTATTTCCTCAGCATCATTAGCTACCAACACCCTGGCAAACATCGACAAGGTAATCCAGGCTGTAGATTCACGTCGTGCTGAGCTGGGTGCTTTACAAAACAGAATGGAAAGTACTATCCGTAACCAGGCTTCCATCTCTGAAAATGAGGCTGATGCCCGCAGCAGAATTCGCGACACAGACTTCGCCTCTGAGACCGCTGCCCTGACTCAGAACAACATTATTCAGCAGGCCTCCCAGACTGTTCTGGCTCAGGCCAACCAGCGACCAACTATCGCTCTGAGCCTCTTAGGCCAGTAATCCCCAGGGAAAATTACTTTTCTCTTGGCAATAAGGCGGACCCCAGGTCCGCCTTTTCGCGTTTGTGGGCCTGTAAATCTACAACTTGCAGGAAATCATAATGGTGGGTGCTGCCGGACACGGGGTCGGGCCTGGTGTTGTGTTGAAGTGTATACCGCTTTCAGGCAGGTGATTTATGTCGTGTTGATGTGCATTGGCACGCTTAGTGCAAAATGAAAGCAGGAGAGTCTCGTACTCCCACAGTATTATTATTTGCAGGTCAGGGCTATGCAAAAGTCCCGTTAGAGGACACCTGATCAAGAGAGAAGCAATATGGCCTTATATGTAAACACGAATGTAAGCTCAATTAATGCTCAAAGAAAGCTGAGCAATGCAACCCTGAGCCTGAATACAAGCTACCAGCGCCTCTCCTCAGGCCTGAGAATTAATTCTGCCAAGGACGACGCAGCTGGTCTTCAGATCTCCGACCGTCTGACCTCCCAGATCAACGGCCTCAACCAGGGCAACCGCAATACCAACGACGGTATCGCTCTGGCCCAGACCATTGAAGGCGCCCTGGACGAAACCACCAACATGCTGCAGCGTATCCGTGTGCTGGCTGTTCAGTCTGCCAACGGTACCAACTCAGCATCCGACCGTAAGGCCCTCCAGGAAGAAGTTACCCAGCTCTCCCAGGAAATCAACCGTATCGCCCGCCAGACCACCTTCGCAGGCGCCACTGTTATCAATGGTAAGAACAACCCAACCGGCACCGGTCACTTAAAGGTCGAAAACAGTCTTATTCCGACTGATGGAAAGATGGTTTTCCAGGTTGGCGCCAATGCTCACGATACTCTTACCCTCAACTGGGCCGATCCATTCACTTTGTCTGGCCTGGCTAAAATGGCGGGTTTGGGTGAGGCTAAGAATATAGCTCAAAATAAGGCAGCAGCTGAGGGTATTGTAATTGATGCTACAGCCAAGTCAGAGGTGCGCTGGACTATTTCTTCAGCATCATTAGCTACCAACACCCTGGCAAACATCGACAAGGTAATCCAGGCTGTAGATTCACGTCGCGCCGAGCTGGGTGCTTTACAAAACAGAATGGAAAGTACTATCCGTAACCAGGCTTCCATCTCTGAAAATGAGGCTGATGCCCGCAGCAGAATTCGTGACACAGACTTCGCCTCTGAGACCGCTGCCCTGACTCAGAACAACATTATTCAGCAGGCCTCCCAGACTGTTCTGGCTCAGGCCAACCAGCGACCAACTATCGCTCTGAGCCTCTTAGGCCAGTAATCTCCAGAGAAAATTACTTTTCTCTTGGCAATAAGGCGGACCCCAGGTCCGCCTTTTCGCATTTCAGGGCCTGTAAATTCACAACTGGCCGGGGTCAACCTGTTATTTGCTGTCAGACACGGGGCGCGTCTGGCAGGGCCAGGATGCTGTTTCTTTTGGCAGGGGAGGCGTTAGTCAGGTTTGCTGGAGTTACGGTTTTATCGGGCTTAATTGTGCAGCTGTGCCTGTGCTGTCCAATCGGTGTTAAGCTCTTCGGGCAGTCCTGGCATTGGTGCTGGTGCGGCAGCGCTGGCCTTTCTGGCGTGTGCAGTGCACAAAGTGCACCTTTTGGCATTAAGACTGTAGAAACAACAGCCCAATGGTGATAATTTAGAGGGCACGGTTTTTTAAATAGGGGTAGTTATGCTCAATTTCTCCAGCTCCAAGAAAGTTTTATCCACTGCTGCTGCATGCATGGCCGCTTCAGCCCTGCTCAGCTTTTCTCCATTAAGTCACGCTGCTGAAGAGCCTTTTACTGCAGAGCAGAAAAAGGCAATTGAGACCATGGTGCATGAGTATATCGTGTCCCATCCTGAAGTTCTGGTCGAGGCTGCTCAGGCTCTGGAGTCACGCAAGATGGCAAGCCAGGAGCAGGCTCTTGATGCTGCCATTACCCACTTCCGTAATGACAAGAACACTCCTGTCCGTGGTGACCGCAAGTCTCCGCACTACCTCATTGAGTTCTTTGATTACAACTGCGGCTACTGCAAGGTAGTACGTCCATTTACCAAGAAGCTCCAGGAAAAGTACAAGGTAGCAATTCATTATGTTGAGCTCCCTATCCTTTCTCCTATGAGTATGCGTGCCTCTGCCATTGGTCTTGCTCTTTACAAGCAGGATCCTGAGAAGTACCTCATCTATCAGGATGAGCTTATGAATCCCAAGTCCCGCATCACCTCTGAAGATCAGCTCAAGGCTGCTGTAAAGAAGGCCGGTGCTGACTATGACAAGATCAACGCCATAGCAACTGACGATCCTGCTGTTGGAGACACTCTGCGCAAGAACATGGAAATCAGCCAGCAGATCGGTCTGCAGGGCACTCCGTTCTTTATTCTTGATGGCAAGGTTATCCGTGGTGCTGTAAAGGACTTCTCAGTCTTTGAGGAGATCATCAAGCAGGCTGAAAAAGAGGCCAAAAGCAAGTAACTACAGGCCAGGTCCCTGAATTTGCGGCCTGCGTACCCTGTGTGCTGTCGGCGCATCAGGCGCCGCATGCCTGGCAGATGTTCCTGCGTCGCCCCGTTTGACTGGCGTTTCTGAGGCTGCTCAATGGGCGGCGCCCGCGCTCAATGATAATTAAGGAGTTGTCGTGAACTGGTTGCTTATCCTTGCCATAGCAGTACCTTTTCTCTTTGTCATAGGAGTTATCAATAACGCCGTCAAAGACCAGCGCAAGCTGGAAAAGGGCAAGCTGCAGGGCTTTCTTGAGAAAAGGGCCGGTATGACTCCTGAGCCTTACGATGATGAAGATGAAGACTGGGGACAGACCCGTCACGATCTCAAAAAGGCAGTTGAGCAGACGTCCCCTGAGGCTCAGCAGGGCGCTGCAGAACGCGCCATCAAGGAGGCCAAGGAAGAAGTGCTGCGCAGTGAGGCTGAAAAGCAGGCTGCTGTTGCGGCAGCCGCAGCAGCTGCAGTGGCCGCCCGCGAAGCTGCAGCTGCTGGCAGGGATGCTCCTGTTGCTGCAGGCACGGCCACAGGTACCTCTGGCGGCAGAAGCGTGGCAGATGAGCTCAATGGCAATAATCCAGCGCTCAAGGCCACTCAGGTTCATCATGAACCTCTGGGCAATACTGAGGCATCTGATGCCAGCTCTTACTTCTCACGTTACTACAAGCAGTAGCCATCCAGGCATGTCAATGACCTGCAAACAATCAGGGCTCCTCTCCATACGGGAAAGGAGCCCTGACTGTTTCGGGACGCTGGTAAAGACTGCACTTGCAATTATGGGATTGCGACCGGTCTGCACGTATCGTCCGTGGTACGGCCGGCTGCATCCCTTCTGTACGGTTTCTTACAGTCGCAGCGCTGTGGCAGGCACGCTCTTACTCTTTAACCTTTAGCCTGTATGCTCTTACTCTGGTGCCTGTGTCATGGTGGCAGCAATCAGACTGGTAAGGGCCTTGATATGGGGCAGTTCTGCCTTGCGCTGCGGGTGCTCGCTGCCAATGATGGTAAGCAAATGACTCTTACCGGGTATCTGAACTTGCCAGGCATGAGCGCAGTAGCTGTCCCAGAGCTCCACTGCTGCAAAGTGATCATTGAGACAAGAGCCTGGATGCCAGCATTTAATCAGTCCCTTAACAAAGGGCTCATACCAGCTGGATCCTGCCAGCATTATCAAGTGAGTAGGACTTAGCAGATCCAGCTCGCATTTGAGTATCTGCAGGCAGTCAGCAAAGATAAGGCTCTTCATTCCTGGAGGTGGATTGCCAGACATGGGGGCTGCTTTATACAGGTTGGTCCAGCCTGTGTGATGAGACCAGGTAAGGCCGTCATCAGGATCCGGGTCAGAGTAAAAGTGCCCGGCTGTAGCACTGATAACACGCCAGAATGGCGAGCTGTTGCATCGGTAATTTCCTGCACTGCGCTTACAGTTGCTGCGCATATCCCTCTCAACCCATGTTATCTGACTGGGCAAATTAAAGATGCAGTCAGGGCCGTACTCTGTATCAAACAGCGCCTCAGGATCAAGGCAGCTTGTTAACCAGCCATTGGTTGCCCGTCCACAAAACAGCAGACGCGGCCTCACCGTCTGATTGAGTATTCTGTCCTTATTTTGGCCACAGCTGTAAGCTCCCGCCTCTGTACCCGTACCTGCATCTGCTGTGTGTGCTGCCCCGGCACCATATGCTGCGGCCCAGTGAGCAGTATCAGCGCTCACACCATAGTCGGCAGCCCTGTACACACCATCAGCGCCCGCACCATACTCTGTGGCCCTGTGCGCAGCATCAGCGCCCACACCACAAGTCGCGCCAGATAACCCATAAGTATGCATGGCAGTACCATTAGCAGGTATGAGTCCCTTTCCCCACTGCATAACAAAAGGACAAACATCCATGCTGCTGTCAGCCTGATAGCGCTCAAGCTTAGCCAGCATTGGCTCATAGACCTGCATAAGAGCACTGCGTGCCATGCCGGTCCAGTTACCGTCTGGCTTATTAATGTCTTTGGTCATGTTCCGGTCCCTTTATTGAGCTCAGGCTGATGCGCCCCTGTGCTGAGCTTGCCCCGTTCGTGAGGCAGCGTTGTGAGTGTATCATATGCCGTCCCACTGGACGGCTTGCGGATATCAGCCTACGTAGCAGAAGCATCTGAGACGATAACAAACATGGAAGCATTACCGTGCTCCGTCAGCAATGCTTTGGAGAAGTATGCCCGTGCGTGGGGATAATGACTGAAATGCTTTAGATGCTCTGCTGTAGTGCCCGGCTATGGTTCTGTCGCTACGCCTGGTGACCCCTTCAGTTGCTGCTTGCCAGGGAGGCTTCAGGCCGGCTTTTGGGTGGTTGAGTGAAAATGGATCTGATTTGGGGTGTTTTCCTGTTGTTTTTGCAGCTTTACTGCAATTTTGTGCCTGATTGAAGTGCATTCATCGTGCAGTACTGGATCAAAAAGGTGATATAGGCCTGTGTAGCGTATTTATTTTGTGCAGTGCCACACTTCTATACAAGAATGTATTGAGGCCCGGACTGTTTCCCGGCAAACTGTATCCCGTTATCAACGGCCATGCTGCCCAGTATTGATGTGCCTATCGGTACAGACAGTACTTCCGGCTGCCCCCGCCTGCTCCTTACCGGGAGCCTGGCAACCGGATTTTCGCATTTACCCCCTGCGCGAAATTGCAGCGTCAGTTGAGAGCATTGTGAGGCCACCGGCCTTAAGCTGGAAAGACCGTAAGGATCTGTCCGGTAACAATGCTCGGGCAGACAGATACTTTGTTTCTGCTTTCTGATATGGCTGTTGGGGACAAGGCTGTTATTTTTCCAGATATCGGCCGGTGCGGCTCACCGGTTTGCGGAAAATGTCCGCCCTGATCCTTTAACAGTGAGGCCTCTCTGGCCCCATGGGCGCTTCGACCTCACTGCCATGTGCTTTTTGCTCAGAACAATCCCTGATCTTCCTTTTCAGCCGGCCTGTAATAACGGGACAGGATACCTGTCTCCAATTGATACACGGTGCCAGCTGCAGCTCTGTTCCGTGGCGATGACGGTGTCCTGGTCTGGTTTATGGCTGAACCGTCCGGAGGAGCTGAGGTATTTCAGAGGCTCATCATGCAAAAGCATATGGCAGCGAGGCTGAAAACCGACCCCAGGTCAGCCAGAGTGTTGCCGGATATGACTGCATTATTGCTGTTAAGCTCTCCTGCGTTCATCATTGCGCAGTCAGCGCATTGTTGCCCTGGCAGTGTTGCCCGGAGGCATGCTGCAGGCTTTATCAGTCATATCAGCTGGGGGTGGGGGTGTCACAGACAAAAAGACATTTGACCGACAGAACGGGGCTCATTCCCTGCGTAAGGCTGCCAGAGACAATGCAGCGGCACGGGACACCGGCATGGGAGTTTTCTGCCATGACTGGCTCATTACTGTTTTGTATGTGTCTGGCGTATTTTGTAGTTGCCTACTACATCTACGGCGGATTCTTATCTCGTGTTTTCAAGGTAGACCCTCAGCGTCCAGTTCCAGCTGAGACCAATTACGATGGCGTAGACTATGTTCCAACCCCAGCCATTGTGCTCTTTGGCCACCACTTTGCCTCCATTGCAGGTCCTGGCCCTATTGTAGGCCCTATCATGGCCGCCTACTTTGGCTTCCTGCCAGCCCTGATCTGGATCCTGGTAGGCTGCGTCTTTATCGGTGCTTTCCACGACTTTGCCTCCCTGGTAATGTCCGTGCGTAACCGTGGCCGCAGTATTTCTTTCCTCATGGAAAAGCTTATGGGCTTTACCGGACGTCAGCTGTTCTTAATCTTCTGCATTGCCTGCCTTATTCTCGTCGTTGGTATCTTCACCATTCTGATTGCCGGCATGTTCGTACAGCTGCCAGAGGTTGCTACTGCTTCAGTGCTCTTTATCCTTATGGCCCCGGTCTTTGCTTTCTGTACCATGAAGCTGGGCATGAGACTTACTCATGGCTCTCTGATTTTCGTTCCTCTGGTGTTCTTAAGTGTTTACCTCGGTGCCCTTTTCCCTCTGGACATGACTGCCCTCTTTGGCATGAGCACTGAAGGTGCCCGTCTGTTCTGGCTTGCTGTGCTGGCTGTCTATATCTTTGCCGCCTCCATCGTACCGGTACAGTGGCTGCTCCAGCCTCGTGACTACCTCAACAGCTATCTGCTCTACGGCATGCTGGCTCTGGGCTTCCTGTCCATTATCTTCTACAACCCTGAGATTAAGATGCCTGCCTTTGAAGGCTGGCAGGCTGTGACTGCTGACGGTCAAATGACCGATATGATTCCGGCTCTGTTCATCTTTGTAGCCTGCGGTGCCTGTTCAGGTTTCCACTCTCTGGTAGCTTCAGGTACCACATCCAAGCAGATCCGCTCTGAAAAGGACATGCTCAAGATTGGCTATGGCTCCATGATTATGGAAGGCGTACTGGGCGTTATGGCTCTGGTTGCCGTAATGGGTCTGGACCCTGCCGTATTCAAGCAGATCGGTACCAACCAGCCAATGGCCTTTGCTACTGCTATCGGCTCCTTCTCTACCGCTCTGGGCATTAACGAAACCTACGCCCGTGTGTTCATATCCCTGGCCATCTCAGCTTTCATGATGACCTCTCTGGACACAGCTACCCGTCTGGGCCGCTTCTTATGGCAGGAAATCTTCCTCCCACGCTCCCTTGACAAGGATGGTCATGAGATTGAGGTAGATACCAGTAAGCTGTCAGCCTGGCGCAAGCAGATCACCAATCCTTATGTTGCCGCCATTATCGTAGTAGGTACCTCCCTGTTAATGGCTGTTACCGGCTCAGCCGGCTCTATCTGGCCAATCTTTGGTGCCTCCAACCAGCTGATGGCAGCCCTGACCCTGCTGGGCATTACTATTTACCTGCTGGCCAAGGGCTCACGCTGGTACATTGCCTTTGTCCCAATGCTCTTCATGATGGTCATGAGCGTCTGGGGCGTTATCCAGGTAGTAGGCCAGCAGTGGGGCAAGAACTACATCCTGGTCATCTCCGGCATGTTCCTGCTGGTAATGGCTGTGCTGATGATTGCTCTTGGTCTGTCCATCATGAGCCACTACTTCAAGGCTCACAGGCGCGGCCTGAACATCGAGCTTGAGGTCTAAAACCAGAATTCACCAGGCCCTTACCACATAGCGCCGCATCACCTTGCTCCGCCCGCACTCCCTGCCTCCCTGCACAACGGATTTTTCTGCACAGCAGAGAAGCCGTGGCCCGCATCTGCGCCAGCAGTCACTGCCAGCCGTCAGTGCCTGGTCATGGTCACAAGTCACCAGCATGCTGATGGTCATGCCCGGCCTTATCCAATGGCAAAGGCCAGGGGGCTGCAGGACAGACAGCTGTCATGCTGACTGTAAAAGCAGTAACAAAGAGTCGTGACAGTTTCATGCAGCTTTGCCGGTCACACTGTCAGTGAGGGTCTGGTCACAAAGTTCATATAAGCAAAAAGCGTTAGCGCTCACGCAAGCCAAAGAGCGCTACTCTGATTATTCATCGTCTTAAATGGGGATCATCGCTGATCCCCATTTTTTTATGTCTTTTGATATATAAAAACACAACCGAGCAGCAGGTATTATTCTTTCAAGAACTCTGGAAATGTCTGTCTGAAATAAATTACATTTTGTGTTTTATTCTGTCGTGAAATTGCGGGAAATACTGTCGTAAAGCCTGTATATAAGCTGTATTCAGAAATTAAAGACTCAGAGTTTCTGTTTATCGTTTCGTAAGCAATAAATTAAAATGTGCTGTATTTCGTGCATTGAACAATGTTTCTTTGCAAACAATCTGATATTATTTATGCGGGTCATGGATAAAATTATTCAGAACCTGACAGAAGCCCCAGGGGGCGTATGTCAGCCCGGATCACTACCCTGCATAACAGGAGCTCTGCGCTATCAGTTTTTGATATAAGGGCTTTCCTGCCTCAGCATATGCCTTAAGAAAAGCCTGCGCCAGTCAGTGCAGCAACACCTGGCGGCGCCCGCCCGCCTGCCCAGCCATGCTGAGCACCGGCCTGTCATGCTGTGCTCCAGGTCGCGCATGGCAGCTGCGTGCTGCTCAGACAGCGCCATGATGGCAACAGGCCTTCATGTCGGCCATATGGGCCGCACGGCACCTGTACTTAAGGTCATTTCTTATGGGCCATGTGATACGACGCTGGCTTGCATTTGAATACACAGAGACGCTGTGAGCGTCCTGGCTGAGCTCAATGTATATCTGACCTCTCCCTGAGTATCATTTCACAGGCATATTCAGCTGTTCAGCTCCTCTATGGGTCAGCCCGAGCAGTCTTTCTTTGCTATGCGCTTTTCAGAGAATATCGACTTCTGCCTCACTTAAGCGGCTGACAATGGTTCAGCACCCTTCTGACCTCAGTCACACAAGGAGTTTTCAATGGAATTATTGGACGAGATTCAGGCTCTGGGCAAACGTGTCCGTGAGTACGGCCCTAACATCAAGAGTGAAGAGGCAACCAAGAATACCCTCATAATGCCTTTCATTAAGATGCTGGGCTATGACCCTTTCAATCTCAATGAGGTGGTGCCTGAATACAGTGCTCCTGTAGGCGAGTACAAAGATGCCCGTGTTGACTACGCCATCATGTCCGAAGGTCAGCCTATTATGATTATTGAGTGCAAGACCTATGGAGATGAGCTCAACAGCAAGAAGTGCAGCCAGCTGCTCAGCTATTTCAATGGCTGTCCAGCCAGAGTGGCAGTGCTCACTGACGGCAACCGCTACCTGTTCTTCTCTGATCTCGAAGAGCCAAACAAGATGGACAGCAAGCCATACATGGAGCTGATCGTCGACAAGCCTGATACCTCTTTGATTCCGGAACTCAAGAAGCTCAGCAAGGGCAAGTTCAACCTCGAGGACGCTATCTCCTCAGCAAGCCAGCTCAAGTACACACGTGAGTTTAAGCGCATCATGGCTGAGCAGCTGGAATCCCCTCATGAGGATTATCTGCGTTTCTTCTTAAAGCAGTGCTATGACGGGCCTATTACCTCGAACGTCAAGGAGCGCTTTACTCCTGTGCTTAAAGAGGCCCTGGGTCTGTTTATCAAGGACCGCGTCAATGAGCGTCTGACCAGTGCCTTTGATGATGTTAACCGCAAGGAAAAGGAGGCCCTGGCTCAGGCTGATTCCAAGGTTGCTGATGATGCTGCAGCTGCCGACAGCAACTCCGAGGAAGGTATTGTTACCACTGAGGACGAAAAGGCCGCCTACTACATCATCAAGTCCATTCTGCATGGCATTGCCGGTGGTGATGAGGTTATCCTCAATGACTTCAAGGGCTTCTGCAACATCTGCTACGCTAAGAAGTCTCAGATCATTGTCCGTCTGTACTTCAACAAGCTCCCTTACAAGGTAGCCGTATTCGATACCGGTGAGGATGGCAAGAGAAATCAGGATGCTGTCCAGATTGAATCAGTAGACGATATCTTCCAGTTTGCCGAACGCATCAAGGCCGCCGTTCAGGATTACAAAAAGTAATCATTTAGATCGTCCGGCCCGCCAGGCAGCCTGGACGCCGCCAGAGAACCCGGCCTCCGCCCGGCGGCCAGCCCTGCCGGCTGCCAAATCCCGCAGGGCATGGTAAAAGCCCGGCAGGCTGCTGACCTTAAGGCCGTCAGGACGCAACCATTACAAAGTAGCAAAGGCACCCTGAACGGGTGCTTTTTTGTGCCCACAGAAAACGCTCTCCGCCGCTCAAATGGCATGCCCGACACAGCGCCCATCATGGCCCTGGAACTGATCAGCCGCGTCGATCAGTAAGTATGAGGCCATGCCCGGCATGACTGCTCCATCCATAAGCCAATCTTGCCCCTACTCCGTCAGGCTCCTTACTCTACAGGTCACCGCATAAAAACCGCATAAAAGTGGTTCAACGCAGCTCATCATCAGCCACCACACATCTCCTTGAAACATATCAGGAGCACATTCTTTGAGCATATATAGCCAGTACCTGTCCGAAGAGCATTACCTCAGTCCAGTCCGGGCAGCTTTGAACTGATAACAGCCATAGAAGGCCTGAACCTGCCCTGTAAGGGCGGCCTCTATCCGTCCGCAGGCAAAACTGGTGAGGGACTACAACTCACCCCGGCTCTGGCCGCTCCTTGCACAAGCTCACCCGTCGCTGGCGAATTTCAGTCTCAGTACCCTGCAATTGCAAGTGCCAGTGCCGGTTCGTGGTCATGTCCCGCACCCAACTCTGGCAAGGCCTGTTCACCGCTTGTGTCTCCCTTTGTCCCCTGCCTTAATCAGTCGATGGCAGCAGTTGTAGCTGAGGGCTGCGATTAGCCGTACCTGGCTTATGTGCCTTCACTGCCTGTGAATAGTTCCCGTGGCGTTTCCTCCGGTCGCTGCCCGTGGTCATTCTGCCCGTGGTCATTCTGATTTGTTTCAAAAAGTGTTGAGCATATGCTCAATTTGTCCAAAGTGCTGGTTTTCCCGTAAGCGTTTACGGAACACGGAATGTCTGCTGCGATTTCAGCCGGAGCGGCTGGTGGGGTTTTACCGGTAATGACCGGGGCTACTTTATGATTTATTTAAATGTCCGGATAGAAATGGTCTGCTTATGGGACAGCAGTGTTTATGCTGCAGACAGTGCGGATTATTTAGTTTGTCCTGCGTATGCTCTGGCGGCTGGGTAGAGCCTGTTTTAGGGCAGCACAACGCATATAAAAATGCACATATGAAAAAACATTTCACCTGATACGCAGGCAGCACAAAAGCGGCACAAAGTGAATATTTCCGTGGTTTATCTTCATGTGTAAGGGGCATTTTGCTGTATCTGGGACGGGTTGATGCAGCAAGATTGTTTTCAAAAATGGCTTATTTAAAGGATTCTTATAGAGAAGAGAAATAAGTTGTATGTGGATCACAGTTTGGACATATTTTTGATAAATTTTTATCAAATGAGAGAGCGTTTGGATTAATATGAAACTGTGCCCGGGCACACAGCCTAAAAAAGGGACTGGTGATGCCCGTTTGCAAAAGATTTGATATCTGATTCCGCAAGGCTGAAAGCAACAGATTGAACTTCCAGGCTGCCATGAGCGGCTGTAATGCAGCTGCATATGAAGCAAGTGTAGATGCAGCAATGCAGATGCAGAAAGTGCACATGCTGCAGCCCTGTCTGGCAGGAGCCTCAGGGGAATCTCAGGAGCATGGCACAGCAGGATGCATAAGATGCAGTCAGGCAGGTGCAAGGCCCGTAAGTCCCGTACTATGACCAGGGTCCGGGCAGGCGCAAGGCAGAGCCATGTGGCCAAAGGAGCCCAGGCTGCAGACCCGACGTTAAGGACTGGATTTGACCTAACTGAGCAGTGCTGATGCGCCGGACGCGCCGGACGCGCCGCGCCGCTCTGACTGGCGCCTGACTGCGCTGATGCGCTGACCTGCGCTCAGATGACTGCCCTGAAGGGGCAGGGCCTGCGGATATCAGGAAAAGATTTGTTGTGAATACAGAGGCTGAAGCGGCAATGTGGTGTTCGCCTGCTCAGCAGACCGCTTTAAGGCAGCTGTAGTGGTCAGGTTTTACCTGGCAGGCTGTCTGACAGATGGTCGCATACTGTTACTGTGAGGAAATGCTATGAAGATCAAGACTACTATCAGTGCTTTATGTGCCGCCGTTCTGGCCGCTACCTGTATGGCTTCTACCGCCAGTGCCGCCAAGGTTGGCGTGTCCATGCCTACTCAGTCCCTGCAGCGCTGGAACCAGGATGGCTCCAATATGAAGGCCATGCTTGAGGAGTCAGGCCACACTGTTGATCTGCAGTATGCCGGTGACAATGACATTCCTACTCAGGTAAATCAGATTGAAAACATGATCGCCTCCGGCTGCGACATCATTGTTATCGCCTCCATCGACGGATCAGCTCTGACTGAAGTATTAAAGGGCGCCAAGGAAAAGAACATTCCTGTTATCTCCTATGACCGTCTCATCATGAACTCCGACGCTGTTTCCTATTACGCCACCTTCGATAACAAGCGTGTAGGCCTGCTTCAGGGCCAGTACATTGTTGACAGCCTTGACCTTGAAAACGCCAAGGAGCCTAAGAACCTGGAAATCTTCACCGGTCCTACCGATGACAACAATGTAAACTTCTTCTTTGGCGGCGCCATGGAAGTTCTCAAGCCTTATATCGACAGCGGCAAGCTGGTAGTCAAGTCCGGTCAGACCACCCGTGAGCAGTGCGCTACCCTTAACTGGAACCTGGAGGAAGCCCAGAAGCGCATGGAGAACATCATTTCCTCCATCTCCTACGGCCCTGATGATGTCAAGCTCGATGCTGTTCTCACTCAGAACGATGCCCTGGCCTCAGGTGTAGTTAACGCCCTGCTGGCTACCGGTTATGACGCCTCCAATATCCCTGTAATTACCGGTCAGGACTGTGACAGGCCAGCAGTCAAGAACATTGTCCGTGGCTATCAGTCCATGTCCGTGTTCAAGGACACCCGTACCCTGGCCCAGATGGTGGTAAACATGGTTGACTCCATCGACAAGGGTGAGGAAGTTGAGGTTAACGATACCACCACCTATAACAATGGCACTGGCGTAATTCCTTCCTATCTGTGTGAGCCTATTGCTGCCACCAAGGACAATTACAAGGCCCTGCTGATTGACTCAGGCTATTACAAGGCCAACGAGATCTAAGCACTGTCCATACAGTGCCGGTCCCGTGCCCCCGGGGCCGGGACTGACAGGGCCGACGGCCGTACACGGGCCACAGGGGCCAGCAGGTGCTGGACCCTGTGAGCCCGGTTGCACAATAAGGCCCGGGATAACAGTAAGCCGAATGACATTAGGACAATAGTGAAAATAAAGCTCCGGCAGCGCAGCCGCCCGGGCAGGCCATAAAGCAAGGCCAGGACTGCATGCCCAGGCCTGCGTGCCCATGCCTGTGGCCAGGTGTTGCAGTCAGGCAGGTGCAGCAGGTCGGCTCATGCAGCCGCAGCTGCAGTTGCGGCAGCCGTCCTGACCCAGGGTTTGACAGCGGCAGCCGCAGTCGCGGCCGCTTGTCCTGACCCAGGACAGGGGCTGCGTCAAGGTCAAAGGCGCAGTCGGAGCAGGTCATTTCAGGTGGTGGCAAGATGACTGAAAAAGATGACATCCTGCTTGAGATGAAAAACATCACCAAACGTTTTGGCAAGGTTACGGCACTGAGTAACGTAAACCTTAAGGTCAAAAGGGGTGAAGTTCACGCTCTGGTAGGTGAAAACGGCGCGGGCAAGTCCACGCTGATGAATGTTCTGTCGGGAATTTATCCTTACGGATCATATGAGGGTGATATCAAATTCGATGGCGAGCTCTGCCATTTCAACGGTATCAAAGACAGTGAGAGCAAGGGCATTGTAATTATTCATCAGGAGCTGGCTCTGGTGCCTTTCCTGTCCATTGCCGAAAATCTCTTCCTTGGTAATGAACGCACTTCCTCACTTTCAGGCCAGGTCATAGACTGGCCACGTACCTGGCAGCGCGCCAGTGAACTGCTGGAGCTTACCGGTCTTCATGAAGACCCGCGAACCCTGATTAAGGATATTGGCGTAGGCAAGCAGCAGCTGGTGGAAATTGCCAAGGCCATTGCCAAAAACGTAAGACTGCTCATTCTTGATGAGCCTACAGCATCGCTTAACGAAACTGACAGTCAGGCCCTGCTTGATCTTATCGCCCGCTTCCGCGATGAGGGCATGACAGCCATTATCATTTCGCACAAGCTCAACGAAATTTCCAGTATTGCCAATTCCATTACCGTTATCCGTGACGGTACCACTATCGAGACCATGGACAACTCAGGTCACGATATTTCCGAGGACAGAATCATAGCCGGCATGGTGGGCCGTGAGCTGACCAGTCGCTTCCCTCCTCGTGATACAAAGCCTTCAGATGAAGTTCTGCTTGAGGTCAGGGACTGGACTGTAGCCCATCCGCTCAACCGCAACCGTCTGGTGTGCAACAGGGTCAACCTCAATATTCACCGTGGTGAGGTGGCAGGTCTGTCAGGTCTGATGGGTGCTGGCAGAACCGAGCTTGCTCAGTCTGTCTTCGGTCATTATTACGGTGATTTCCTGGGCGGTCAGCTTTACATAAATGGAAAGGAAGTACATCTTAACAGCGTTCAGAGTGCCATTAATCACGGTCTTGCCTATGTAACTGAAGATCGTAAGGGCGACGGACTGCTGCTTGCTACCTCCATTACCCGCAATACCACTCTTGCAGCCCTGCACAAGGTATCGGCCAATGGCATTATCGACCAGAACAGGGAAACCACGGTGGCAGATGACTACCGTGTACAGCTCAAGACCAGATGTGCCGGTGTCGAGCAGGAAGTAGGCAATCTTTCAGGCGGTAATCAGCAAAAGGTGCTGCTGGCCAAGTGGATGTATGCTGACCCGGATATTCTGATACTCGATGAGCCTACCCGTGGTATCGACGTGGGCGCCAAGTACGAAATCTACTGCATCATTAATTCCCTGGTTGCTCAGGGCAAGGCAGTGCTCATGATTTCCTCGGAACTTCCTGAAGTTCTTGGCATGTGTGATCGCATTTATGTCATGAATGAAGGTCGCATTGTTGCCCAGATGCCACGCTCTGAGGCCTCTCAGGAAAGCATTATGGCCGCGATTTTAAAATCATCAGGCCAGAGCTGATATCCGCACAGACAGTCAGAACTGACAGCGGCACAACAGGCCGCAGCAGGTACTGACAGGGCTGATACCAGTCAGACACAGGATATCTGAGCTTAACAGGCTAAAACCGCTTAACTATTTTCATCTGTCCGCCTGACAACAAAGGCACGCTGCAAAACATAAAGTACAGCAACTGCTGCAGCAACTGCCGTAACAGCAGCTGTAAAGCCCAGGCCCGATCCCAAAGCCAGCTCCGGCAGCCAAAGCTCAAGCCAAAGCCAAAGCTCAAGCCCCCAACTCAGGGGCAAGCAAAATATGGCCAGGGTCAGCGCCAGAGGCATATAACGCAGCGCAGCAACGAGACCTCAGGACAGTCAAGCCCCTTGGCTCTTTTGAGCCCTCAGGAGCTTACCAGTCCCATCAGGCTCAGCAATATGTCCTCAGCCTCATCAGCTCCATAAAACAGGCTCCATTACTGTGAGCCAGCCTGAACAATGAAATATTTGTCATTGATTCATTAAAGGCCCTGGATTATGATGAGCCGTGCACGTGCACGCAATTGAAAAATCCATATTTATGGACTTTTGCCGACAGCAGACTGAGCGTCTGCGCCGCCGGAGCGGCACGCAGGTTACGGTGTGCAGGCGCTGCCGCACAGCAGGTGCGGCCGCGCAGGTGCAGCCGCGCATGAGAGGCTGTCAGGACAGGCAGACAGATGACAGGCATGGAAGGATGCTGTCATGGAACAATTTACCAATATTCTCAAGCGCAACTCTCTGCTGCTGGCCTTACTGGTGGTCATGGTGCTCTTTGAAATCACCATCAGAGCCACAGGTCACGGCTCGATGTTTTCACCGGCCAACTTTACCAACATTATTTCCCAGAACTCCTACGTAATTATTCTGGCCGTAGGCATGCTTTTCTGCATTATCGGCTGCGGTAACGTGGATCTGTCCATCGGCTCTATTGTGGCTCTGGTAGGTGCCATAGCCGGCGTGATGATGGTTAACTGGGAGACGAATATTTATCTGGCCATTGCCACCTGTCTGCTGACAGGCGTGCTCATTGGCGCCTGGCAGGGCTTCTGGATTGCCTATGTGCGCATTCCGGCCTTTATTGTGACCCTGGCCGGTATGATGCTCTTCCGTGGTCTTGCCCTGCTGGTACTTGATGGTCTGACTATATCCCCATTTCCGCCAGAGTATCTGCGCTACTTCACTTCCTTTGTGCCAAAGGCCCGTGCCGATGCCTTTGCCACTACCACTGTGATTACCGCCGTACTGTGCCTTGGTTACCTTTGCTATGTAGTATGGGATCGCATCAGCAAGATGAAGAAGGGCTATCAGGTTGATGACAGCACCACATTTATTATCACCACTGCAGTAGTGGAAGCAGCCCTCATCGGTTCTGGCATGCTGCTGGCCAGTAACAAGGGTATTCCTGTAATCCTTATTTTGCTGACCATTATAGTCATGACCTACAGCTTCTATGCCAATAACACTGTAGGAGGCCGCCGCCTGTATGCTCTGGGCGGTAATGAAAAGGCTGCCCGCCTCTCAGGCGTTAACACCAGCCGCATTCTGTTCATGACCTACGTCAACATGGGCTTCCTGTCAGCCGTAGCTGCTCTGGTATGTGTAGCCCGCTTCAACTCTGCAGCTCCAACTGCCGGTAACGGCTACGAGCTGGACGCTATCGGCGCCTGCTTTATCGGCGGTGCCTCAGCTTACGGCGGTGTGGGCACTGTAGGTGGTGCCGTAATCGGTGCCATATTCATGGGCGTACTTAACAATGGCATGTCCATTCTGGGTATCGACGCCAACTGGCAGCGTACCGTCAAGGGCATGGTGCTCTTACTGGCAGTAGTTATCGACGTGCTCTCCAAAAAGCGCGTCAAGCAGTAAGCACAGGCACACAAAAACATAAGACAAAACTCCCCACAGCTTCCGCGCGGGCAGCGCGCATGGCGCCCTGAACCCGGGGACGGGCCGCTGAGCGGCTGGGCCATGGCGGCAGCCATGCCTTTACCAGGCCGGCGGACAGCATGGGCTTTACCAGGCCGACAGACAGCATGGGCTTTACCAGGCCGCCGCCTGGCCATGCAGATAACCACAGATTTCATAGCAGTAAGCCCGGAGCTGCTCAGGCGCCCCGGACTGTGAAAAGAGCATTGCAAGTTCATGGTGCTCTGTAAAACATTTTAGCAATGCAGCAGCGCGTCACGCAGCACACAGCTGCCGCGTCTGGCGCTCAGCGCCGCAGGCGCTGCTGACAGGCCGGGCAGATGCTGACAGGAAATCCTGGCAGCGCCGCACATTTGGAAGGAGCGGATCGTGAAATATTTATTAGGTGTTGATCTGGGTACTTCTGGTACCAAAACCGTTCTTTTTGATGAAAAGGGCAGTGCCATTGCCTCAAGAACAGTGGAATACCCTCTTTATCAGCCCCACAATGGCTGGGCTGAGCAGGATCCTCTGGACTGGTATAACGCAGCGGTAAGCACCATTAAGGGCGTGCTTGAGGATTCAGGCATTGACCCTCACAAGGTGGCTGCCCTGTCCATAGCAGGTCAGATGCATGGTCTGGTCATGCTCGATGAGCAGGGTCAGGTATTGCGCAAGTCCATTTTATGGTGCGATGCCCGTACTCAAAAGCAGTGTGATGAAATTACTGCTCTGGTAGGCAAGAAGCGCCTGATTGAAATCAATGCCAATCCGGCCCTGACCGGCTTTACCGCCCCGAAGATTCTCTGGGTACGTGAGCATGAGCCTGAGCTTTATCAGCGCTGCGCCACCATTCTCCTGCCTAAGGACTATGTGCGCTATATGCTAACGGGCAAGGCTTCCATGGAAATTTCCGATGCCTCCGGTACCAGTCTGCTTGATATTACCCGCCGTCAGTGGTCTGAAGAGATTCTCGAAAAGCTCTCCATTGACGCCCGTCTCATGCCTGAGCTTATTGAATCGTCAGCCATTGCAGGTCACATCAGTGCTCAGGCTGCTGCCGCTACCGGCCTTGTTGAGGGTACACCGGTAGCAGGCGGTGCCGGTGACAATGCCGCTGCCGCTCTGGGTACAGGCGTATGCAGCGAAGGTCAGGCCTTTGTGACCCTGGGCACCTCAGGTGTGGTCTTTGCCCATACCACCCGCCCAGCTGTCGATCCGCTGGGCCGTGTACACACTTTCTGTGCCGCCGTACCTGGCTCCTGGACTGCCATGTCCTGCACCCTGGCTGCCGGTCTGTCCCTGCGCTGGGCCCGTGATGAGCTCTATACAGCCGAGCATGAGCGCTGTCAGGCTCAGGGAGGCGATGCCTATGATGTCATGACAGCTGAGGCTGCTTCTGTACCATCAGGAGCTGACGGACTTATCTATCTGCCTTATCTGATGGGCGAGCGCTCCCCTGTGCTCGATGCCCAGGCCCGTGGCGTCTTCTTTGGTCTGACCGCCCGTCACAAAAAGGCTCATCTGACCCGTGCCGTGCTTGAGGGCATTACTCTTTCCCAGCGCCATAATCTTGAGGTGCTTCATCAGATGGGTATTGTCCCTGAGACTCTGGCAGCCTGTGGCGGCGGTGGCCGTTCATCTTTCTGGCGCCAGATGCTGGCCGATGTGCTCAAGTGTCAGGTAACCACTATTGAATCAAAGGAAGGTCCTGCTCTGGGCGCTGCCATTCTGGCTGCCGTAGCCGCCGGCATTTATCCAACAGTGGAGCAGGCCGTAGCCGTCATGGTCAAGCGCGGTGAAGCCTGGGCTCAGCCTGATGCCCTGCAGAGCTCCCGCTATGACGACATTTACCAGCTCTACCAGAGCCTCTATCCGACCATGCGTCCGGCTTTCCACAAGCTTGCCGCTCTGCGTGACCGCCTCGACAGCTCTGCTGCCGATGCTGCCGCCAGCGCCGCCGGCAGCGCCACCGACAGCTGCGGCTGCAGCTGTGCTCCTCAGGCCGGTTCGGCTCAGCACTTCAGCTCAGTGCACTCAGTGGAATTTGAGCGCTTTGGCAAGGTCATTCCTGCTGTGGATACGGCCAAAGTGGGCTCAATTCTAGAGAGCCTGCCATGCCCGGCTGACAGCGTCACCTACGTGGCCTCCGAGCCAGCGCTGCAGACAGATGATCTGATGGCCGATCTGCGCGATCGTGTCTTTGGCGGCCTTGATATTCAGATTGGCTACTGCTCAGGTCATAACCGCAAGCTCAATGCCATTGAGTATCACCGCAACTGCGAGGTCAATATTGTCGGCACTGATACCATCTTCATGCTTGCTCCAATAACCGCCATCAGGGATGGCATTATGGACACGGCAGCTGTAGAGACCTTCTTCTGCCCGGCCGGCACTGCTGTGCTCTTTTATGAGACCACCTTGCACTATGCCCCATGCAGCAGCTCTGACAATGCAGTATTCCGCGTAGCCGTAGTGCTGCCACGCTCCACAAACACACAAAAGCCTGAGCACATCGATGCCCGTGGCGATGCCGAAAGCGGCATGCTCACCGCCCGCAACAAGTGGCTGCTGGCCCACCCTGACAGCAATGAAGGCCGCAACCACATCTCAACAGGTGTGCTTACCGGCGCCAATATCACCCTTTAATCATGCAGGCGCCTGTGGCCTCAAGGGCCATGCCTCTGGCCATGATGCGCAGGCCCCGGGCACGGCGTGGCGCCCTGCGCCCTGCGCAGCCGCGCCCCGTCTGACCAGAGGCGGCCTTTTCACACAGATTAATTAAGAATTTCCCCTGGCAGCTGCCCGGTACCGGCACAGCAAAGAAAAGTTAAGAGCGTGCCCGTGCCCGGCCCCGGCTGACGGCAGGGCAATGCCCTGTATTGCCTGCCGTCAGGGACGGCCCTGCAGCGGCTGCTGTCAGGCACTATGTGCACACACATTGGAGAAAAATCATGGAAATGTACAACATCCCAGATGCCCGTCTCGGTATTATCGCTGTTTCCCGTGACTGCTTTATCCGCACTCTTTCCGAGCGCCGTCGTCAGGCCGTAGTGGCCCAGTGCCGCAAGGCCGGTGTTGACATCACCGAGATCTCTGTCATCGTGGAAAATGAGCGCGATGCCCAGAAAGCCGTTGAGGAGGCAAAGGCCGCCGGCTGTAATGCCATGGTGGTCTTCCTTGGCAACTTCGGCCCAGAAACCCCTGAGACCCTCATTGCCCGCTTCTTTGACGGCCCATGCATGTTCGTAGCTGCTGCCGAAGAGACCGGCGATGATCTTATCGACGGCCGTGGCGATGCTTTCTGCGGCATGCTCAACTGCTCTTACAACCTTGGTCTGCGTCAGTTAAAGGGCTTTATTCCTGAATACCCTGTAGGCACTGCCGATGGCATTGCCCGCATGATTTCCGAGTTTGTTCCTGTTGCCCGTACCCTGATCGGCCTGTCAAATCTCAAGATCATTACCTTTGGTCCACGTCCTCAGGACTTCTTTGCCTGTAACGCTCCTATCAAGGGCCTTTATGACCTGGGTGTTGAGATTGAGGAAAACTCCGAGCTTGACCTGCTGGTAGCCTATCGCAAGCACAAGGGCGATGAGCGTATTCCAAAGGTTATCAAAGAAATGGAAGAGGAGCTGGGGGCCGGTAATACCTACCCTGATCTGCTCGAGCGCATGGCTCAGTTTGAACTGACCCTGCTTGACTGGGCCGAAGAGCATCTGGGCTCCCGCAAGTATGTGGCCTTTGCTGACAAGTGCTGGCCTGCCTTCCCTGAGGAGTTTGGTTTTGAGCCTTGCTATGTCAACTCCCGTCTTGCCACCCGTGGTATTCCTGTAGCCTGTGAGGTTGATATCTTCGGCGCTCTGTCCGAGTATATCGGCGCCTGCATTACCAAAGATGCCGTAACCATTCTGGACATCAACAATTCCGTACCTGCTGACATGTACGAAAAGAGCATTAAGCCAAAGTTCCCTCAGTACTCCTCAACTGATGTATTCATGGGCTTCCACTGCGGCAATACTCCATTTTGCAAGTTAAACCAGGACTGCGGCTGTGACCAGGCCTGTGGCAAGATCAACTATCAGATCATTCAGCACCGTCTGCTCGAGGCCGGTCAGGATGAGCCTGATTTCACCCGTGGTACCCTCGAGGGCGATATTGCCGCCGGTCCAATCACCTTCTTCCGTCTGCAGACTACCCCTGATACCAGGCTGCAGGCCTACATTGCCGAAGGTGAGGTTCTGCCTGTTGCTACCCGCTCCTTTGGTGGTATCGGTGTCTTTGCCATCAACGAAATGGGCCGTTTCTACCGTCACGTGCTGATTGCTGACCGCTACCCTCACCACGGTGCCGTAGCCTTTGGTCACCACGGCAAGGCCCTCTTTGATGTCTTTGCCATGCTCGGTATTGAGAAGATCTCCTACAATCAGCCAAAGGGCGTACTCTACAAAACCGAAAACCCATTTGCCAGCCGCTGATCGGCAGGCCCCATCCGCCCTGCCCGCCACTGACACGGCAGGCAGGCCCCGGCCCTGACCGCCAGCCTGAGCGGCTGTGCTCTCAGGCAGCGGCCAGCCGGCCCTGCTGGGCATGCAGGCAAGCCGCCGGGGCCATCAAAAGGCGACAGACTGTGCAGTTTGACTGTGCGGCCTGTCGCTTTTGTGCATTTAAATGCGTGCACTGTGCCGGGCGTGCATCAGTAAACCGACAGTGCACTGGTACATAAAGGGTCATACAGTCGCACTTTTGGGCACAGCGGCCCGCAGGAATACACAATAGAGGCCCGTAATTGCGACTTACCTCAAACTTTTGTCACGTGCCAGATTGCACGGCGCCCGTTACAGGTACAATAAATATTGCAGCCAGTAATACCGACATTTTGGCACCTTTTGTACATAAAAGTGCATTGCACTACTTCAAAAAGTCCGTTCAGACCGGTATTATGCTGTGCCATAGTCGTGAGCGCGCTCCCAGACTTTTCCCGTGCAGTGGCCAGGGACGCAGGCCGTCCTTAGAGCAAGCTGCCCTCATGGCAGCAGGCCCATGCTGACCGTGCACGGACAAAAGTGCACGCCGCAGGCACGCTGCCGGCACCAGGCTCTCATGAGGGCATACTGCCCTCATGACATCAGGCACCTGCCTGACAGTGCACGGACAAATGTGCACGCCTCAGGCACGCAGCCGACACGATGCAGGCTGAATGCCGCACGCTGCCGACACGCAAGGCTGTGCCTTTGTGACAGTATCAGGCCCTGCTGCAGGTAAGGACACAGATATCCTGGCCTTAACGATAAACTGACTGTTTTACCATGCCGGACAGGACTCCTGTCTGAAAACGTCAGCCACATGCTTATCAGAAACTGCCAGCAGTCACGGCAGATTAGTTTTCATGAGCTCAGGATTTTGTCGCAGACAGGGTTTACTAAATGTAAGTGCCTCCAGCAGCACGGCACCGTTTTATTAAATGACAACCCTGTGCACTTTATGGTGGTATGAAAAATTACCTCACGGTATCAGATCATGACACATGATCCCGATCTGATATCATCACGGCCCACGGATAATGAAAACGTTTGCTGTATGCCTTGGGCGTTTTCAGTACCTTACCTGCAGCTGCAGGCAGTCCCATATCCGGGCTGCAGCCCGGCAATTAAGGTCTTCAGGATCAGACGAATTATTAACTAAGGAATTTCTTAAGCACCCCACTTGCCCACTGTGCTTTTACCCCCAACCCTGAATGTCTGTAAACAGACTGACGCCCCATATCCCAGGGACAGGAGCGCATGGCCACTGCCCTGCACACCTGCGTGTGCAGCGTCCGGCTGCGCCAGTGCGCAGCGCCGGGCGCTCCGACAGGTCGGCCCTCCATGGCGTCGCAGGTCAAGGTCCGGCCCATGTATGCAGCTGACATAAGGGCCCGGGCTGCTGGCACTGGCAGGAACAGGTGACAGCAGCGCCGCACGGACCACAGGTCGGGCAGTGCGCTGCCATGGGCCATGTGCGGCCCTTTTGATTTTCAACCCGGGCGGAAGGTGTCCGCCAGGCAAGCAGGCTCCCATCCATTAACTGCATTGCAGTGCAGCCAGGAGGCGGTGCTTACCTGCACCACGTTGAACTTCCCCACGGCACCAGACGCCATGTCATATTGTGCAGCACGCAGGACAGAGCGTGGTTTATGACATGAGATCAGTATCACCGGGCCCTTTGCCTGCTCACAGCAGAGCCGGGCAGCGCCCGTGACCAGGCAATGGCCTGCATTCACCCTGGCCGCAGACTATGGCCTGCATTCACCCTGGCCGCAGACTGCGGGCCGCAGACTCTGCCCAGGACTGCAGCATATGTCCCCAACCCCGGCCGGGCACCGATCCCATGAGGCTGGAGAGCTGATCGCACCGGGTGCACAGATTAGATTATTGAGGATTTGTACATCATGAAGGTTACTGTAAAGAGCCTTGCTCAGGCCGCCGGTGTTTCACGCGGCACTGTTGACCGTGTACTCCATAACCGTGGTGCAGTACGCGAGGATGTGGCCAAACGCATCCGCATGCTGGCCAAGGATCTGGGTTACGTGCCTAACCGTGCCGGCCGTGCGCTGGCTGCCTATAAGACCCCAATCAAGATTGGTGCCCTGATGCCAAGCGTGGGCAATGCCTTCTATCAGGAGATTATCAGGGGCATCAGTGAGGCTCAGGAGGAATTTGCCGACCTGGGCCTTGAGGTGGTGGTTCGTGAAGTTGAGGGTTTTGATGAGGATGTCCATCTGCACGCCATTGACGAGCTGCTGCGCAAGGGCTGCCGTGCTCTGTGCCTTTCAACCGTTAATACTGACAAAGTAAGAAACCGCATCAATGAGCTTGCTGATCGTGAAATCACAGTAGTGCTGCTCAATACCGATGTCGAGCACACCCGCCGTCTTTGCTATGTGGGTTCTGATTACATGACAGCCGGTGCCACCTGTGCCGGCATGCTCTCTCTTGCCCGCCAGGACAGCCTGAGAGTGCTGGTAGTTACCGGCTCGCACCTGCTGCTTGGTCACAATCAGCGTATTGAGGGCTTCAAGGCCGAGCTGACCCGCCAGAACATCGATTTTAAAATTGTTGAGACCGTAGAAAGTCTTGACTCAGACATCATTGCCCAGCAGGTTACTTTCAAGGTGCTCTCCGAGCATCCTGATATCAACTGCGTCTACATTTCAGGTGCCGCCGTACAGGGCGTGGGTGCTGCTCTTATTGCCCATGGCAACAAGGATATCTTTGCCATTGGCTTTGATGATCTCTACTCCACACGCCAGCTGGTCAGTGCCGGCATCATCAAATTCGTGGTCTGTCAGCAGCCGGTACGTCAGGGCTATCACGCCATCAAGCGTGCCTATCAGGCTCTGGCCGGACAGCTGAGCGACAATGTCCCTGATTTCATCACTGAAACCATTATTAAAATCAGGGCCAATCTCGATCGCTGATGGCCCCGGCCGTGCGCCCGGCCGTGCCGGTCTGGCGCAGCTGCCTGCGCCGCGCCCATCATCCTGCCCGGAAGCGAGCCCGTCTTGCCCCGGGCTTTGTTTTTCCCGTCAGCTGCCATGGCGGGCGCCCGATTCAGGCTGCCCTGGCGGGCAGTATGATTCGGGCGGCCTGCAGGCCAGCAGGCCTGGTACTGAGTTGAGCGCAGATGAAATTTATAAGCGCCGGGACTGTTGACCGGCCGGTCAGCTGTTAAGATAATCCCCGTCTGTCAGCTGTACAGTGCAGCTTTGCTGCGCAGCGCAGCATACCTGTGTCAGCTGCACTGCACTGAGCAGCCGTTTCAGCTCAGACAAGACTCAGGCATCATGTCGCAGCTGCCGCCGGCCCTCCTGCTGCCTTATACGCTTTGCCGTCAAGGCACCGGCTTACGCATGCTCATGGCACCGGCTTACGCATGCTAAGGTAGCCGGCTTTATGCTTATGGCGCGCTGCCAGCCCGGAAAGTAAGCCAGCACGGACACAATGGCTGGACAGGCATGGCGCCTGGCAGGAGAGCTGCTCTCCTGAAGACGGCTTTTGTGGGATTGTCCCGTGCTGTGCGGCTGCAGGCCCGGCACTGTTTTATGTTCTCGGTTTTCAGGACAAAATGTATGATTTTTGACCTGCCAGGTTTTTCTTTTTCTTATTACGGCCTGGTTTATCTGATGGGCTTTGTGCTCTTCTGGTTCATGCCCTGGCCGCGTACTCCGGCCCTGTGGCCCCGCGAGACCCTGCTGATGCGCTTTAATGTGGCTCTGTATACGGCTATTGGCGCCATTGTCGGAGGTCGCCTTGGCTATGTGGTGGTCTACGATCCTCATTATTACCTTGCCCATCCTGAGATGATTGTGCGCCTTGATCTGGGCGGCATGTCCTATATGGGCGGTGTAGCCGGTATTGCCGTGGCTTTGCTGCTCATCAGCCGTGTCATGATGCGCCTTAATAACAGGGCAGGCAGCTCGGTAGACTTCATGAGTCATACCTCCTGTGCCAACCTGCCACTGCGCAGCCGTATGTCACTTTTTTACCACTACTGTGACCGTGCTGTTATTACTGCTCTGGTCATCATTCCTCTGGGACGCATAGCCAATTTCCTTAATGCCGAGCTCTACGGTACCCCAAGTGATCTGCCATGGGCCTTTATTTTCTCCACAGCCGATCTCCAGCCGCGTCACCCTGTGCAGCTTTACGAGGCCATAGCCGAGGGGCCGCTGCTGGCCCTGCTGCTGGGCTTTGTATACTTCAGAGCATGGATAGCCAATTTGCGCCGCCTCATGCTCTCATCCTCTGACAGCGCAGCCCCGGCTGACAGAGCAGGCCCGGCTGACAGCGCAGCTGACGCCACTGCAGGACTGAGCGGCAGCGCCAGTCACAGCAACGGCCTGCACAGCTACTACGCTCATCATGCTCATCATGGTGACAAGGGCTTTTCCCTGACACGCTTTGTTACCGCCCGTGCCCGCGTCAGTGAGATCTCTTTCAGTCTGCATCCTGGCACTATTACCCTGACCTATCTGGCAGGCTACTCTGTGGCCCGTTTCTTATGTGAGTTTGTCCGCGAGCCTGATCCTCAGCTGGGTTATATCATTGGCCATCTGAGCATGGGGCAGCTGCAGTGCATAGTGCTGCTGGTCGTTGCTCTGGGCCTGATGCAGCTGCGTGCCCTGCGTCGCCGCCGCAATGCCCTTACCTGACATAACCCACAGGCCATGCCCTGGCCAGAGCATGGCCTGAGCCCAGCCGTCCTGACCAGGTCTGCAGGGCGGCCATGGGGCAGCCTCACAGTGCCATAGTACGGGCCTGCACAGTATCATTTTTCATGAAGAAGCCAGTCTGCTCCGGGTATGACTGGCTTTTTTTATGGGCTTTTGTCAGATTTTTGCAGCGGAACTGCTAATTTTGCAGCAAAAAATCACCCTGGAGATGCCATGGCAAAATCCAGGTTAAAAATGGAGCAAAATCCTGTCAAATGTTAATGAGTAACAATGGCCTGTTTACAGTCTTTTTTGATGTTACGTAACAATGAGCTCAAAAATATGCACACAGGTGCAAGAAAGTGTTTGACAGAGGTCACAGTTTAGATGTTTAATTAAGCTGTTCCCCTGATGCTGGGAAGCCCTGGAGCAGCACCTCAAAAACTCCATTACCTGCTGTTAAATTCAGGCAGCAGAAAGATCTTGCTTCAGGTGCGCATCAAAGGGGATATTCCTGAATGTGGAGGGAGCTCCATACAGTTGCTTTCAGGAGCTCCTCTGTTCTGGAAATACTGGACAATTATTTTCAATACATCACCACGATGTGCCCCTGCCGACGGCCATAATGCTTATGGCATACAGCACTGTCTTGAGTACAGGCGTTGTAACCTGCGGCGCAGCTGTGATTTATATGCCCGTCATCTCTGCAGCTTCACGGCGACTTACAGGAACGCCGCTGCAGTGTGCCTGAGGACCTGGATATGGAGTCCGAAGGCCATGGTCCGCTATGCAAATGTTAAAGCCGGACCTTCCCCTCCCTGAACTGCCTGATTCAAGGGCAGCACTAATAACTGCACCAGCGCGCATCTGAGTACAGGCGGATCTGTCCGTCGCTACATCAGGACACGGCCTGACAGTTAATCCCACCCTCCCCGGGCTTATGGCCCTGCCATGGCAGAACGCCCACAGCCCCATCAGCAGCCGCATGCCCTCATGGTCTGTACAAAGCCTCACAGCTCTTAAGGACCTGCAATTCATCAAGTGCCCATACTTTTCAGGCACGAGGCCACAGGCTGTCCTGTCACATGTCAGCGGCCGCCATTTACGGCGCCACCGCAATATACCTGCTGCACGCCGCGTGATCTCTGTCAGAGCGCAGTGTCGCTGCAGCCAGACCCGCACTGATTTCTTCCTTAATTTAGCCAGTAAGGCTGTAGTAGCTGTCCCCTGCGGCAGCATATTCTTTTGTCATAAAAGCTATCCCGGCCCTCAGGCCTGCACCGGGCAGCCAGACTGGTCCTGTCCCCCGCTCCCGGCCCGTCTGTCGGCTATCAGCCTTAAAAGCTGTCCTGAAGGGCGCCTTCTGAGTGTCAGCGTCAGCTGGAAGCGCATTTTTCCTCTCCAGTATCCCTGCATACGTGGCTTAGCCGGGCTGAAGTGGTCTTGTGAAGCGGCTCAAAGTTCACGCGTATAGCGCCCCGGGAGTAATTGTCGCGACAGCGCTAATGATGTTATGCTTTTTTGCACCCTGCACAGAAGCCGATACTTCACTTATTACAGTCTGAAAGGCTTGTGTATCGCTGCCTGTGTTATATCCCTGTTTTATGACCTTGTTTAAATGTGTGGTACTGCAGTCAGACCCGGAAGGCCTGAACTTCAGTCAGTTATTGTCCGCAAATTATCAGAGCAGTGCTCATCAGTATCTCAAGGGGGACTTTAGCAGTCATAACCGCAGAAGAACTGAATGATGAGGCACTGTCACCCTGAGCCATCAGGCAAGACAGGCAGCCATCGAGCCCTCAGACCGGCAGCCCGGCATTTCCACGGAGGGTGCGGACTGCCAAGGCGCTGACCGCATGGCTGGCATTTTCAGGGCATGTTCGGTCTGTACCGGCGTTGACCGTATGGCCAGCAATTCCGGGTATGAGCGGCCTGCCCAGGCGATGACCACATCACCAGCAATTCCGGGTATGAGCGGCTTGTTATGGCCTTGCAATTGACCGCATGGCCAGCAATTCCGGGTATGTGCGTACTGCCCAGGCGATGACCGCATCACCAGCAATTCCGGGTATGAGCGGCATGGCATGGGCTTGCAATGTCCTGCCTCTGACAGTCTGAGCTGACAATCAAAGTGGGGTTAACAATGTTCAAATGTTTTTACAGTGCAGCAGCAGCCCTGGTGCTGACCCTTGTCAGTGCCCTGTGCGCTCCTGTTGCCATGGCTCAGGATTTTTCAAAGGCCGCTGTGGTCTATTTCACCACCATGAGCAATGTTCCTGATGCCAACCCCGAATATATGGGTGCTGTTAAGCGTATGGCTCTGGAGCTGGGCAATCAGCTCAATATTCCGGTCATGGAAATCATAGCGGAAAAGCCTTATGGCACCAGCTATAAAGAGACAGCAGCCATTGCCCGCAAAGAGCGTGAGACCAATGCCTTTCCCAACCTGGCAACCACCCCTGATATCAGCAAATATGATATTGTCTTTGTCGGATATCCTATCTGGTTTCGTGCCTATCCCCGTCCTGTGGCAACCTGGATTAAATCGCAGAACTTCACTGCAAAAAGGGTTTTTCTCTTTACATCATATGGCGAGTCCGGCTGGGGCAGCTCCCTTGAAGAGGCCCGTACCGAAATGCATGGTGCCACAGTAGTTCCTTTCATGGATCTGCGAGGTCGTGAGCTGCTAAAGCTTACCGATCGCCAGATCAGGCGCTATTTTGAAAAGGCCCTCAATCAGATCAGATAGGCCTGATATAAATTGCGCTGTCAGGCAGACTGGCAGCCCGATCAGAGGCAAACCATAACGGGCATCAAGCCCGGCCCCACACTCAGGCGGCCGTCAGGACCATAACTGACGGCCGCTGTTCATTTGGGCCCAGGCAAAAGGCCGCAGCATAGTGGAGGCCATGGCAGACCTGACTGAGCGGCCCGCTCACTGCCTGCCCTGCCAGGCCCTGCATTGCAGAGCAAGGCAGTGCCTGGCAGGGCATGGGCCTGGCCGTGCAGCGCAGAGGGCCGGGCCGGAGCAGGAGCAGTCCACTTCACTCTACAGACCTGTGCGTAAACTGTTACAGCGCACAAAGCCCGGTAATGTACTTTATAAATGGCTTAAAAGTGGCTTATTGTGGTGGTAGCGTGCACCGTGCCGTGCACTGCAAAAGTGCCTAAGCAAGTTCTGTGGGAGCGTAAGTATGATGGAACTCAGAGGTCTGGTATGGCAGCGTTTGCTCTGCCTTAAAGACCGTCCTTCAGTGCTTTTTGTGAGCTAACTCACAAATTGATGGCTTATGAACAATAATCTCAACAGCCGTCAAATCTGGATGCCAGCTAATATCTATGGGCTTTACAGACAATCTGACAGTTTTATTAAGCTCTTCGGGCCCGACTGAACAGGACGCAAAGTGCCATAAATAAGGCACTTTGTGCTAGTATCAGTTAAGACCTGTGAGGTTACGGAAAACGAAGAGCATGATGGCTGATTCAGTCGCCTGAAAGCCGGAAAATCACCAGAGCCCGGCTCTGGCTTACAGCATAAGGAAAGACCGGACCTGCTGCAGTGCAGGAACAGCCCGGTTTCATAGCTTGTCTACAGCTTTGTCTGTATATGCCCCGCAGCTGTCTGCAGGAGTGATTAAACTCTGCAGCTGTGGTGTCAGCACTGCAGCAGCTTAAGGCATGCTCTTTATATCAGCTCCTGTTGCTGCGCCGTCTGATTTTCTCTTCCGTCCTGCACTGTGTCGCAGTTTTTCGCAGGCATGTTCTTATCCCTGTCCTTTTATTAAGTGCATTTACCTGCTGGTCCTTGCCGGGCATGACGGCAGTCACTGTGATTCACGACTGCCCATGATTCCGGTTTGCGGGCCTTTTTCTGTCAGTGTGTTAACGCCTTAAGACAGGATTTAATCCCCACTGTTCATCAGGCTCACCTGAGACGGACAGTCAGAGAGTCACTGGCCTGAATCATCACCCTGCAAGGCAGGGTAAGTGAGCTACCATGAGAAGTATCTTCAGAAACTTTATCCCGGCTCTGAGCATATATGCCGGTCTGACAGTGCTGTTCTCCCAGTATTATTTCTGTGTGCTCTCCGATACCTCCCTGACTGTTATTCTGGGCTGCTCACTGATTGTGATCATGCTGACCAATTTCGAGCTCATGGGCAACTATGACAGGTACCGTAGCAGAGGTCGCCGTCTGTATTTCTGGTACCGCCACCTCATCACGCTCTCGCTGGTGTTCTCAGCCGTTTCCACAGCCGTGACCGGTATTGAGGTACTGGGCAATGTCTTCAAAGGTGCCGGTTTTAACGACAACCAGCATGTCTACTCTGTTCACGTAACAGCCGTACTCTATACCTTTATCTTCATTGGCCTGCTGGTGGGCTGCTATTTCCAGCGTCTGGTTCTGACCGCAGCATATCTGGCCCGCGACATGGACATCAGGCTCTTCAAGGTCGCAAGTCCGGCAACAGTGGCTACTGTTATCATGGCTGCAGCTTCGGCCTATGGCGTATTTTATGTGTTCAGTGGTGAGCCTTATCTCATCATCACCTCCAGCCCTGAGTACTATCTTTATAAGCGCGCCATACTCAACTTTGGCCCTGTAGACAGCATTTCCGTGGCCCTGCTGGGAGCTACAGTTTCCTATATCATCTCAAGGACATTGTTAAGCCGCAGAGTCATGCGCTTTCCCTTTTTCAGCCGCTACCACTTCAATCAGTAAAAGGCACCGGAACTTACGCAGTCACAGGCATCGCAGATGAGTAATGACAGCAAAAGCCCCGACCATGGTGTAATGACCAGGCCGGGGCTTTTGTTTGAGCATGACAGCTACCAGAGGCGGTGGCTGGGCCTGGCTGCCTGAACTTGAGAACAGAGCTTGTTGAGAAAAGCACTCATATCGTTGTGGGGCAAAATATATTTTGCCAGGTTATTCCAAATTTTTCGGGCCTATCATGGCTGGCAATGGACAGATGACATTAATGTCCAGGGATTCAGTACATCACATGGGGTTTGTTTCAGCCCCTCAAACAGCAGACTATGACTGAAAGGGCATAAGCTCCAGCTCAGATCCTGAAGCCTGATGAGGCTCTAATGAGTGGTCCAGTCTGTTTTCGGTAATGCCATGAGACCATATATCAAGTCATTTATCATCGCCCTTGCTGTCTACTTACTGCTTGTAGCCGGTTTTGCCCAGCTTTACTTTCCCAAGGTAACCTCCAAGCTCTACCATGAGATCATTGCAACCATACTCTTTGTAGTGGTGATAGTGCATATAGTGCTGATGCGCTCGTATTTCACCAGTATGCTCAAGCAGAAGGGAGCCTTTTTCTACTACCGAAATTTCGTCATTATCGGTCTGGCCGTCTCCTTTATTATCACTGTAATTTGCGGCATTGCCCTGTCCAAGCATTTGTACCCAGGCCTGCTGCCTATTGAGCGCAGCTTTGCCAGACAGACCCATACTACTGCCGCCGTCTATACCTACATTTTTGCCGGTCTGCACCTTGGCTGCTATCTGACCCGCTTCCTGAACATGCTCAATGAGTATCTGCCTCATGTCCGTAAAGGTGCAATGGCCCTGTTCACTCCTGCCCGTCTTACCATGGCCGGCTTTACTCTCATTGCCATAAACGGCCTTACTCAGGTGTTCACACCAGGTTACTGGGCTGTACTGTCAGCTGCATATCGCAAACTTTCCTGGGACAGAGAGCGCAGTGTTATACTCAACACCATGGATCAGCTTTCCATAACCGTACTCTTCATGCTGATCTCAGCCCTGCTGGTTCACTGGCTGCTCACCCGCAATCAGCGCGACTGAGCCATCACAGGCCGGCACTGACCCGGAACATCAGGCATCAGCCTGACCGCAGGAGCGGACTACAGATTTTGCCCCAACGCAGGCTCAAATGCGTTTATCTCCTTGTACTTTAAGGCAGTGCCCCGATGCACTGCCTTTTTACATTCCGGGCCATACGCCAGCACCGGGCATCAGCCCCCGCAGCCCCAGTTCATCCAGCCATCCATCTATCCAGGCAGGCCCGCTCACGCTCTCATCACCACGCAGCAGCGCACCGACATTGCCTGACAAGGGCCCATATTATTACTGGCATACTAAGATCTCAGTTGCGACTTATTGCCGCCCGATCAGGCCGTCATCTCATGCCCGCACCAGGCCCTGCCGATCCGCAAGGCAGGCAACCCCGCCATAATCACGCCCAGAGGCTCGTGAAGGCAGACAATCCTGACCCAATCCAACCCAGAGGCCAGTAAGGCATAAAACGCCCCCCATAATCCCGCTCTGAGGCCCGTGAAGGCAGACAAAACGCACCCAATCCCTCCCTGAGGCCCGAGAAGGCTGACAACACGGTCCTAACTCCTCCCTGAAGCCCGTGAAGGCAGGCAATCCCGACCTGATCCTGCCCGTAAAGCTCGTAAGGCAGACTGCTCAGAGCGCGCCAGAAGATCCCATTGCATGTGTTTACGCGTATTTCTGCTCACTGCAGACTGCCTCTTATCACCACAGCAAGGATAACTTCATGTAGCTCATCAACTCTCATCATTGAGGCTCATGTTCCTGATATTCAAGCCAGGCGTCTGCTCAAAACAGGCGCCTGCTGTGCCTGGGCATGCTAAGTGGGCAGTGCAAGTGTGCATGGGCAAGAGGTAATGACCATGAGTGTAGGGCCCCTCTTGCACTGCGGGCCATTGTGACCTGGAGAGTTGTCAGTGGCTGCACGGATCCTGACAGTGCGGCCTGCAACCTGGTCGCAGATCATGGCCAGATCTTGGTCGATTTGACTGCAGGGGCTGGTAAGTATGCAAGAGACAGCAGGACAGGATGTACTGGAAGATATGGAAACAATGATGACAGGAAAAATATGACAGAAAAGGCTGGCAGGTACAGTATGGCTGGAAAGGTTTACAGCCCATCACGCAGAAATGATAAGGCAAGCAGCAGATCCGTCAGATCGGGTTATGCTGTCAGATTGGGTGATGATGTCAGATGCTTGCTAAAAGACAAAGAAAAGCAGGTATATGCCATGGTAACGCATGATGCGCAAGCCGGCACTGGCCCTTTGATGTCAACAGATTGCTTTGGGAATGGTATTTTCAGGAGGGAATTATGTCGGAAATTCTATTGAGATGCAGGCTAACTCTGCATTGAGAAACGGGCTGTGTGCACCCGATTTTTTTGATGCCGGAAAAAAGTAAGGGGCCTGTCTGGTTGGAGAAAGCCCCTCAGTCTGTTCTTCGGTTTAGTGGTATCTAGAATACCGCTTTATGTTGTATCATGCAAGCTAAATATTTGATGATATTTATCGGTTTTGCAAATTTTGCGTCTCTGGTCACAAGGCATGAAAAAAGACACAGTAATGATAGAAAAAAGCGGTATTACCTGGTCAAATTGTGTTATATCTAGTTCTTTTGCTGGAGAAGCTGATAAATACAGGGTTTTCAACGGTAAAATACCTGTATTTTGTTCATAATGGCTGGGTGCTAATTGCATGGAGCTCACTGCACGTCAGTAACATTGATTGTGGCGAGTTGGGTTGCAGTGAGCTGTACGCTCTGAAAGTTGCTTGTCAGCCGGTAAGCAAGGAGCTTTTACCAGAGGATTTCTTTGAGTGGGGCAGGGGATTTTTCAGAGGTACTAAGTGGCGGCCATGGGCTGAGGTCATGGCATCTGTAGCTGCCCTTGGATGTTGCCCTGGTACTCTTTGGGATGATGATCTGTGGCCGCCTGGGGCGGCGGCCTGGGCTGAGGCCCAGGCTCGGGGGCTGGCCCAGTCGTGCCCTGGCATGTCTGGGAGAGTGGAAAACAAAAGGCACAGCCTGCTGTCCTGAGGGAACAGTAAGCTGTGCCTTTTATAATTCAGCAAGGGTTCGACCTGATGGCTGTCTGTTCATCAATGGCTTAAGGTCAGGCAGTCATGGTTGCAGGTTACAGGGCCATGAGCGGGCCATGGAATTGTAAATCTGAGCATGTTGCGGGTCAGTCCCGCAGCCCTTATCTCATGGCCCTGGAGCTGAATCAGTAGTCGGCGCGCAGTACTTCAAAGTGGGCCTGTGGGTGGTTACAGGCAGGGCATACCTTAGGAGCATCGGTGCTCTCATGGATAAAGCCACAGTTGCGGCAGCGCCAGATAACCTTGTCATCACGGCGGAACATGGTGCCGGCCTCAAGGTGAGCCAGCAGATCACGGTACTGCTTCTCGTGCTGCTTTTCAGCAATGGCAATGTTCTCCATTACGGCAGCAATCATTGGGAAGCCTTCCTCACGGGCAATGGCGGCATACTTTGGATACATGTCGGTCCATTCCTCGTTTTCGCCATCAGCGGCAGCCTTGAGGTTGGCTGCAGTGTCACCGATTACGCCGGCAGGGAAAGTGGCAGTGATTTCAGTGTGACCACCCTCGAGGAACTTGAAGAGGCGCTTGGCGTGCTCCTTTTCCTGATTGGCGGTTTCTTCAAACATTGCAGAAATCAGAACATAGCCTTCGTTCTTGGCTACGGAGGCATAGTAGTTGTAGCGGTTACGGGCCTGAGACTCACCGATAAAGGCGGTTAAGATGTTCTTTTCAGTTTGAGTACCCTTTAAGCTTGGCATAACACTCTCCTTACTAAAGACCGACGTATTCAGGCTGTCAATCATCAGTACAGGCAGAGCCCGTACCTCCGGAATATAAGCTTAGTGCCCTGCATGCTGCAGGCATATCATGGCCTGCGTGCATGACTCTGTCATTGTGCGGCCAGTACGCCATGGGGCGGATACAGGTTCAGCACATTCGTGGTATCAGCTGCCCTCTGAGGTGAGGCCAGGGCTGAACCGCAGACCTGCTCAGGTTACTGCTTACAGGCGGCTGATGAATTCCGGTCATATATGCATCCTGACCCTGGCTGTATTGCGGCAAACGTTGTCATAACCCTGCACAGGACAGTCAGGGCAGAGGCCAGCCGGGAGGCTCAGGCAGCATATGCTTTACAGATCCTGAAAGTTAAGAACTGACAGCCATTGACAGATCCTGACGTGGACAGATGCCAGGGCGGCTGATCAGTTCTCATGATGTGATACAAATATCCAACATTACCGGGCTTATGTCAACTGAAAAATTGTGACTTTATCATTTCAGAATGATAAAGGCTTAAAAACGCCATTCACCTGGAACAGCAGGACAAAGTGCGTGTCAATACAGCTGTATATAAGTTATAAATAACGTAAATATCAGCTTTATATCAGTGCAGAAAGGCCAGTGACAGCCCGCTGCCATGTGCGGGTGCTGGTTTTAAAGCCATAAGGAAAAATTTGGGACTTAAGTAAATAATATGATTAAGTCAGTACTAACACTGGGAGATTTTCACTTGTTCACAGGTAATATTTCAGCTACTTAATAGCTAAATTGAGCTTAGTTGAAATATGCATACCGCAGCTCTCTGAAGACCATCATGGGGCGGATCAACACCTGCCTTAAGATCGGCTGTTAAGGCAGGCCAGGCATTGCTGAGCGTGCCTCTATGAGTGTGACTCTGCTGGCTGACGCCTGGTGCGGCGGTACTGAAGTCAGGTCAGGAATGGATAAGTAAAGGTACGTCAGGGAAAAGACAGGCAGGAAAAGAATAGTACTGTACGACCGTGAAAGGACACGAAAGAAAAGAAAGGAAAGCTACGGCAGGTAAAGAGAAGGAACGGCACGGCAGGAAAAGAAAAGTACAGCAAGGAAAAGTACATTACGTCAGGGCTGCAATTAAGGGTAGATCTGACTGTTTGCAATATATGGAGGCTTAAGCCCTCAGTGACCAAATCGCCTTTGGTCAGGCAGCCCAAAGGCTGGGTCGATGCCATGCAGCGGCGGGCATACGGCTTAATGGAGGACGCTGGGAGTTAAGTGGTTTAATGGAGCCGCTGGGAATTAAGCTGTCTAATGGAGCAGGCTGGGAGTTAAGCGGTCTAATGGAGCCTGCTTGGAATTTGCGGTTTGATGGAGCCGCTGGGAATTAAGCGAAGCCGTGATGTGCGCGGCCTCTATGGCTGCCACTATGGTGTTCTGTGGGCTGTATTCAGGTGGCATGGGCAGTAATGGGACAGGCCAGGCAGGACCGGGAATGTGGTTAGGGGCCATATTGATGCTGAAAAATATCGCAAAGCGCGCAGGCAGGCCGTTACGGCGGACGCCAGGTTAAATATTTTTTAAGCTCTTGTTGTTGACAGTCTGATATCACCTACCTATAATGTGCGCCATCGGTGATTAGCGCAGTCCGGTAGCGCAACTGCTTTGGGAGCAGTGGGTCGTAGGTTCGAATCCTACATCACCGACCAGCTCTTCATGAGTGAACAGACAATAAGATCGGTGATTAGCGCAGTCCGGTAGCGCAACTGCTTTGGGAGCAGTGGGTCGTAGGTTCGAATCCTACATCACCGACCAGTTCTTCATGAGGGACAGACAATGAGATCGGTGATTAGCGCAGTCCGGTAGCGCAACTGCTTTGGGAGCAGTGGGTCGTAGGTTCGAATCCTACATCACCGACCATTTCGCATTAAGGGCACCGCAAAGGTGCTTTTTTTGTGCCCTTTTCCCGCCCTCAGGACCGTCGTTCCTGATATTTACGCGATTTTTTCGGCACTCCTGCAGTTCACTCAAGGCCATAAGGCCAATTCCCCGCACTCACTTCACAACACTGTTTTTCCCAGCTCATCCCCACCTGGCAGGCCTGCTTTCTGGCCGCTCCGCGATCCTCCCCAGCACCATTGCCCTTGCTCTTCTCTTGTCCCATGAGAGTTTGTCTGACGCTGGGGCCTTAAACCCTATGGGCTGGTGATGACAATGGAGGCGGCCAGCTGTCTTATTTTGTGCTCAATACTGTCAATAGTACGGTTGAAGAAGGCGTCATCATGACCTGAAGGATCCTCAAGACCCCAGTCGAACAGATACTTATGCGGCACTGATGGGCAGGCCACATTGCAGCCCATGGTAATGACAATATCAATGGCAGGAAGCTCTGCTACCAGCTTGCTGCGCTGCCCCTTAGCCTCCATGTCTATACCGTAGCGTGCCTTGACCAGGCGTACGGCATCCTGGTTAATCCTGTCCTTGAGCTCAGTGCCGGCGCTTACGGACTCAAAGCTGGCGCTGGCCAGCAGTTTTCCCAGAGCCTCGGCTATCTGGGAGCGACAGGAATTGTGCACGCAGACAAAAGCTACTACCGGCCTGTGATCAAAAGTAAGGCGCATGTTTTCACCGGTGCTGCGTTCAGATTTGTCCTTCTGGGGCGCTGCCGTGGCTGATCCCGTGCTGGAGGCTGTAGCGGAGCAAGGGCAATTGTGCTGTTCAGAATTATCCATACGTTCTTCCTGGTACTGGTGGTAGTGTTGGCACTTGTGGGGTGATTTATGTCCCGGCGCGGGCGCTGACAGCGGAAAATTATCCGGCTATAAGGGCCCGTTATGCTGAATGTGCCATGCCCGAAGCCCTTACTGAAGCCGGACCTGCAGGCAGGAACAGCTGGCGCTGCTGCCGTATGCGGCTGCCTTGTCAGCAGGCGGGCAATGCCGTGGCGGTCGCATAGTGTGCTGTCAGCCTGGCGGTACCGCGCCGGCCAGGCAGACAGGGTCATGGTAATCTGCTGGGGCAGTGCCGGGACGAAAGACAGGCAGTGCCGGGTACCGGGCCTGCCGGGACAGCCTTTGCTGTCCTGGGCGGGGCCAGGGGGATTTGCCGTGCATATAAATGCCACAGCCCCGCAACGGAATCATTACGGGGCTGTGTGCGGCGCAGCCGGCTGAGCGTGAGCTCAGCGGCCTGCGTGAAACGGGAGCTTAAAGCTTAGTCCTTCTGTGGAGGAACCAGACCTACCTGGAGATCTTCGGCAGTGTAGATAAGCTGGTCGTCAACCAGTACCTTGCCGTCTGCAACGCCCATGATGAGCTTGCCGCGCTCGATAATGCGCTTCATATCGATGATGTAAGTTACCTTCTTGCAGTCAGGCAGAACCTCACCCTTGAACTTTACGGTCTTTACGCCCAGAGCACGACCCTTGCCCGGACCGCCGCGCCAGCCCAGGAAGAAGCCAACCAGCTGCCACATGGCATCAAGGCCCAGACAGCCAGGCATAACTGGATCACCTGGGAAGTGGCATTCAAAGAACCACAGCTCCGGAGTGATGTCGAGTTCGGCAGTGATCTGACCGAGACCATGTTCGCCATCATCAGCACGGATAGAGGTAATGCGATCAAACATCAGCATGTTTGGAGCTGGTAACTGGCTGTTGCCCTTACCGAATAATTCGCCACGAGAGCATGCTAAAAGATCTTCTTTGGAAAAGGAATGAACGCCACGTTCAAGCAGTGATGCCATTTGTTACTCCTGTTAGTCTCACGACTCCATATCCGCTTTAATTAAGCTCCAGCACAGACGCGGAGCATGCTGGCAGACGGATATATAACCATTGCGTGTCCCGGTCCGGCCGGCTGATGCCGACCCGGTGCACCGCACCGTCAATACCGCCTTACTGACACAAAGCTCAGTATTCAGTAAGCGACCAGGGCAGGAGGCTGCCTCATACACGACCGGCCTGTACCATGGTCTGTCAGCCCGTCTAAAAGCGCCTGTATCAGGCTTTTATGGCTCTGAGCAGCCCCGGGCAGGCTCACGCAAAAAACTCAAACAGTATAGCACAAGCCCTGCCCGCCACTTAAACAAATTGCACGCCCCGCCCTTATCTGTCAGCAGTTTCAGGTACCGCACCCAACGCACCTTATGCCCGGAGACACCACCACAAGGTAAGACGACACAGCTGTTACCAGCCGTGCCACGCCCAGCCTTGCACGGCACGATCGAGCCGGGCCCTGCCACGGCTTAGCACGTCGTGCCCTCCCTGCAACTCCGTGCTGCGCCGCAGGCTGATGCCAGGTATCTGCACTGGTATCTGCCGGGCTGCCAACATGGCATGCGTGTGCGGCTGGCCGTGCTCGGCTGCTTTCCGGGGCGACATCAGGTTTGGGTTCTGTTCTCTTAGATCATGCGCCAGGTTTGTGATTCTGGTTATTAAGACGAAATTGATAGATGGGACTTACGTGGACGCGCCGGGACGCTACTGACCTGCAGGGCAGCACAGGTCCCATGGAGTCTCATGGACAGGCAGGTATTCAATAGCACTGGGATCGGGGCTGTACCTGGACTGGCACTGGAAAGTACTGCAAAGGAGCTTTGCTATAAGCCCTTGCTGCCCGGACTGTTGTGGCGTGGAAAGAGAACTGTGCAGGAGAGTCCTGGCGGCACAGCATGGGGCGGGTGCTCATAAGCGGGCATGGATGGGGCTTGTGGCAATGCCGCCGGGATGGGATGGGATGATTGGCATGGCGGGGCCGGGAATTTCCAGGTTGCAGCCGCGTGGTACTTTTGTCTGGGCAAAAAAAATCGAGAGTCACTCCTCATCTGCTGGCGCGCCATGGAGGCACTGAGATGTGGGTAACTCTCGACACAATCACTACGGTTTTAATTTTTGAGTACGAACGGAAGTTTTTTCTTCAGTTCTTAATAGTAATTGGCATTATAACTGGTTGGCCTGAAATTAGCTAGTATGCGCGCCACAAATAGCTGCAGTATTGTAAATTAGGCCTGATTTTTAGGCCCCAGTGCACATTTTGGGCATTTTTCAGCAGTTACGACTGTATGGCAGACACTGTCATCAGTCGCTTTTACGTGTTGCGCGGTCACAAAGGATCTCTGTTATGCCCGGCCTGTCCCCTCATGGGCATTCATGGTTATGAGCATGAGTATAAGCAGGGGCGGGATGAGCCAGGTGCGGCCAGGTTGCAGGACCATGGTCGGGCTCAAGCGTTTCGTGGCGGTTCGGGCCCTGGCATCGCAGGGCAGGTGGGGTATGGTGCCATGGCGGAGCACGCCCTGCAGGCCGACCAGCCCGGCCTTGCGGGCCTGGACGGTTTCCTGGTCAGAAAAAAAAGCCCGGCTAAAATGAGCCGGGCTTTTTTCGAGCAGACGCTGACGTTTATCAGCGGGTGCCGTAAACCACAATGGTCTTGCCGTGGGCGTGGATGAGGTGGTTTTCCTCCATCATCTTGAGAATACGGCCTACGGTCTCACGGGAACAGCCTACAATCTGGCCGATTTCCTGACGGGTGATCTTAATCTGCATACCATCAGGGTGGGTCATGGCCTCAGGCTGGTGAGCCAGGTTGAGCAGAGTCTTGGCAATGCGGCCGGTAACGTCCAGGAATGCAAGGTTGCCTACCTTCTTGGAGGTATCAGCAAGGCGAACGGCCATCTGGGAAGCAAGGCGCATCAGAATCTCAGGGTTTACCTGTACGAGCTGCTTGAACTTGTTATAGGAAACCTCGGCAATCTCACAGCTGGTCTTGGCCTTAACCCAGGCAGTACGTACCGGATTCTCCTCGGACTCATTGAAAAGACCAAGCTCGCCGATAAAGTCGCCCTGGTTGAGATAGGTGAGAATCATCTCATGGCCGTCATGATCCTTGATGAGGACCACTACAGTGCCCTTGACGATGTAGTACAGGGTCTCAGCCTTTTCTCCGGCATGGATAATAGTGCTTTTCTGTGAGTACTTGTGAATATGACACTGACTTACAAACCAGCTGATAGTGCTGTCAGAAGGTGGCTTAACCATAATTCAAACCTTAATCGTGAGCTGCCGCCATGTACAGGCCATACGGCTGCCTGATTTATTTAGTCTTTGTAACAGTGGTCTGCTGCGGTCTGTGCCGTCTGCAGGGTGCACATATTACGCTATAACTGTCCATAGGCTGTGAGCAAAAGGCATTCATGGCCATCGCAAGGATGTTCATGATCTCTCCTGCCAACGTCTGGCACGTTACCCTAAATGCTGTAATAAGGCTATTACATATCAGTGTGGCCAATGGATTCATGAGTTTTGACAGGGTGACTGCAGCAGCCTCTGCCATGGGCCTCAGGCCTGATGAACAGACTGCCGATAAGCCGTGCCCTGCACAGCAGGATCATATGCTCTGAGAGCTGATCGCTGTCTCTTATCTGTCCCTTTAGGGGTATGCAATACTGCAGGCATTTAACGTGCCACTTCAGGTTCACAACGCACTGTAACAGAGGCGGTTTATCCTTGCTGCACCGTGAGCTGCCATGCTCGTAAGAGCTCCTGCTTATCAGGCTGCTGCCCACAGGGGAGCACTGCCCCTGAGGTCATCATGGTACAAAAGGTAAGAAAGCCTGTCTGAATGCGGGGCTTACAGACTCCATCATGGAAGGTATGTCTCTCCTGCAGCAGTAGCTGCCCGGTTTGTTTGCTGAGCTTTGCGGGACAAAAAGATCAGGATGTTTAGTGAAAAGGCAGATAATCCTGTTTTCAAAATAGCATCAAAAAGCGCTTTGTACACGCCTGGTGATGAAAATGCTCTCCGGATTTGTCAGAAAGTTACTGTCAATATACTCTAATGTGACGGTATTTTAAGCTGTGTATCCGGAAAATATAGCAGGCGCAGATGACACAGTTAAGACTACGCCTGAAGTCATAATACAACTTTTCTCCAGCCAATGGTACCGGATGCAGGGCTCATATGTGCAATATTTGCCAATGTGGTCAGATATTTACAGCATTTGCAGGATCCCAGTCAAAGCCCGTCGTTACGGGCCCCACTTATGACCCCATGCTTTTGAAAAATGCGCAATTTTCAGTATCAGCGCTGTATCTAATGCACGTGCACGGCACACTGTGTGCCAAAAAGCCCGGCGCCCGCAAATCTCTGTCCCTCCTGCTGGCCCAGTCACCTGGATTTTCCTGTCTGTTCCCCGGGCTTAAAGCCCCAGAATAATGCCCTGATTACCGGGCTTACTTTGCCTGGCACGGCGGGCTTTTTACCTGATAAAGCCAGTAATTACCGCACGTAAGCAGGCACGCAGGTGGGCCGGTCTGATTTCAAAGATCGGTCCGGATACCGCTCATAAGCTCATGCGACCCACCATGATTTTCAGGCCACCAGCCGGGGAGCAGAGCGGTCTTGCCGTGCACCGTAAACGTTGCAGGAGTGCACGGTTATGGTACCGGTGTGGCTGTGGCTGTGGCTGTGGCTGTTGCCAGTGCTGGTATGCATATAAAGGGAATGCAGGGCACATGCTGGAGCGCTGAATACCATGGAGCATGGCTGGTCATTGGCTGCCTGATGCAGGCGATCCTTAATCTGCGCTCTGGCTGCGCCCAGTATGGGCCCTGACTGGGACCTGGCTGCGCCCACTATGGGCCCTGACTGGGGCCTGGCTGCGCTCTGGCTGCGCCCAGTATGGGCCCTGACTGGTCACTGACTGCGCTCTTGTCTGTCCCTGTATGGGCCCCTTGCCTGAGCCAGGAGGCGGAAATATCGTGTCTGGCGGCCATGAAGAGATGTGGGGAGCCGGGCGCGGTGCAGGGCGGTGGGGCGCTGAGCCTGCCCTGTTCTGTTAAAAGTAAAAGAGCCTTTGCCGGGAGCTGGTCCTGGAAAAGGCTCTTATATCTTCTCATGGTAATGAGAGCTGCGGCGCGGCCGCAGCGACCGGTCGGCCGCTGCGCTGACCTGGTGTACCCGTAGCGGGCAGGTCACGGCCCTGAGCGCGTTGCGGTCAGGGCTCGGACCAGTTCGGTACGGTGCGGTACGGTATGGGCGGTCTAGGACAGACGCAGTGGATGCAGGGCTATGTAGGAGCGATCCTCCATGAAGGTCTCGAGATTGCGCTCGGTGTCATGGTCAAGCAGCTTGTTCAGGGTCTCGTCAGAACCTGACTGCTCCGAGATATAGGACATGAACAGATTTCTGAGGCTGTAGCCTGAGATGCGCATCTGCAGCAGCGGAGCGCCTGAACTGCCCGAAGGAGCATTGAAAATGACATTGCTCTGAGCTGAGGAGTTCTCATGCAGGGCAAAGACACATGAAAGGCTGCGCAGGTATATATCAACCTGATTTTCACGTATCAGCTGAGCAATGCGGGCAAACTCAGGATACTTGAGGTTGAGCTGGGCAGCACTGAAAGTCTGGCTGTTACTTACCATGTCCATGAGCTGGCACAGCCACTGGCGCTGAGAGAGGTTGAACTCATCTTCCTGCTGGGACAGTGACTGATATACCAGTCGGGCAGTGCTGAAAGACTGATCGCGTGACTTTTTGGCAAGTCCGCCATCGGCCTTGTCAAGGAACTTGGATTCAGCAATGTACAAAATGAGCGCATATCTGTTGGCGCAGGTGCCGCCGGTGCTGTGCCTGGTGCCGCCGGTGCCGCTGCGGGCAGCGCCGCTGCTGGCAGAGCCGGCTGAGGCGGCGGTGATGCCGTCAGGGGCGGTAGCGGCCTGGCCCTGCCTGTACTCAAGAACCTGGATGCCCATCAGATCGGAGAGCTGATTGTTGGCAGCTCCGGAGCTGAACAGGGCACTGAACTCGTCAAGGCTGACAAAGGACGGAGTCTTGAGTACTGGGCTGGCGTTGATGCTGGCGGCCAGTCTGCTCATCAGCTTAATCATCAGCCAGCGGCTGAGTACGAGACCTGTCATCTCATAGGTGTTTTTGCGGCGCAGCAGAGCACGCATGAGTATGCTGCCCGAGACAACAGTGGCATCGCGGCTGATCAGGCTGCAGCACTGGTTATTGTCATTTTCGGTAATGGAAATTTTGTTGAGCATCTCATGGGCAAACTTCATGTCACGGACATTAAGCTTGCGGGTAGTAACCATGAAGTTGACCGGACAGTCTCTGAAGCGGTCAAAGTAGATAAGATGACTGTTGCTGTCTATGCTCTGGCGGCACATGAGGTCATCGATATAGATGACATTGTGGGCATAGTTCTGCAGGCTGGCCACCTCACCTGAGTCGCGTACGGCATCTTTGATGAACTGACGCATCAGAGGGGTTTTGACAAACTGGGCATCGTAGTGGAAAGCAGCAGCGCCATCAGAGCTTTGAGCATCATACTGTTCGAGCATCTTTTTGAGCGTATCTGATGATACGGCGAAGTGCTCATTGCTGTTTTCAACAATACATACCGAGCTGAGATTCTGGATAATGAGATTGAGCGGCAGCACCGGGGTGGTAAGGAAACGGGCGGCCTGGAGGCCGCTGTTATGCTCAAAGTCGACATGAGAAATCAGCGACGGACAGTAGTTGAACTCATCACTGACCGGAATTACATCAACACTGCCAGAGGTCAGGCGGTACTGGGCACGGCTGTCAAATACATGAGGCATAAGGCAGATATCCACCATGCGTCTCATTTCTTCATCAGGTTCGCCATTGCTGGTGCGCAGAATCTCAAGATCCAGCCACTTGTCGTAGGTACCGGTAGACTTGTAGGTATTCATCTTGAATACGCTGTCATTGCTGCGGGCAGACTGGGCGGTACTGGCCAGCACTGATACCTGGACCTGACGGTTGAAGTGACCTTCATTGTCATTGCGTGAAAGCTGTACACGCTTCTTCTCAAAGGAGCGGTAAATCTCCTGAGCGTCATAGAGGCTGTTGTTGACGACAATAAGACGGAAGCTGCAGGATCTGAGCTCTTCACTTTCGGCAATGGCCTCGTAAATCTCAAGAGGCAGATCAAGCATGCCACAGCAGTAAATCATCACAGTGCAGCTTTCCATATAGTATGGGCGGCTGCTGATATACCTCTGCAGATAGCGGATAAAGGCTTCGCGGTAGCGTTTGAGTCTGATGGTGTACTGGCTTGCCGAGCTGCCATCGGTGGTAATGGCAAAACTGCCTGAGCGGCTGTCGACGCCGTGAATGGCGCCATACTGCATCTGCAGACCGGCAATTTCATCATAAAGGGTATAGCCACGCTGCCAGGCACAGGCAGTAACCACAGACTTGTCCATGGTGCTGCCTTTCTGTCTGGTGTTGCGCACCAGTGTCATGGCAATGGTCTCAGGGCCCCAGCAGCGATCCTCGCTGTTTTCGATAAAGTTGCTGAACTGCTTGTGATCGCTCAGAGATGACTTGTACATCACCACAGAGCGTATCATGCGGCACAGGCCCTCATTGCGTGAAAACAGGCTGAGCATGCTGTCAGGATGGAAAGGTGTGGCAATGGCGGCAGTACGCATACCGGCAGGGAAGATGGTATCAGCCCAGCTGCTGTCGCTTTCAATAATTTCATTCTCAAGCAGATAGCGGGCAGGCAGATGGGCGGCCTTTTCAGGTACAGCCATGCCGGTCATACTGATAAGTTCCAGCATGCTCAGGGCAAGCTGGGAAACTGTCTGCTCAGATGAGCTTATCAGTGATGAGTTCATGATGCGCCACTGCAGTTTGCCGTACAGCACTGACAGAGCCCGAACCTCTGTAATGTTCAGGCTGCAGGCAAACATGCTGGCAAGACAGCTTTTCCATTGCTTTGTAAAATCTTTTAAAGTGCGTCTGATGTCACGTACATCCTTGAGCATCTTTTCATCAGCATCGCTCTGACTGTCTTTAGGGATGCGCTCTTCAATACTCTTAAGAGCACTGGTAACACAGCCATGGATATTGCACCAGGCTTCGGTACTGGCATCAGGTCTGAAAAAGCCGGAATTCATACCTGCGCCTTCGATACTCTCAAGCTTTACTGACTGGGCATTGCCTCTGAGCAGCTCACTGCTTCTGGTATAGGTGCCCAGCTGCATGGCTTTAACCTTTTTGGAGGCAAGCAGCTCCAGATCCACAGGCATGAGATGACCGGCGCTGCCAGGTGTGCCTGTCCACTCGATAATACGTGGGGCAGGAGACTTGTCATCGCTGGTTTCGATAAGAACAGTAAAGGCCAGAGTGGTACGGCTGCGGTCCTTGACAGTAGAACGCATCGAGGTGTCACTGGCCGAAGAATCCCCATGACGGGATCGCAGAAACTCGTTGAAGTTAAACAGCGGGAACCCGGCTTTGTCATCGGCACTGTTGCAGGTAAATACTATACGGTTGCCCAGAGTCTCTGAAAGAGATTTGAGAAAAGGACCGTAGAGAATACTGAACTGCATGGCGCACTGGTAGTTGATTTTGAGTGCGTCATTGACGTTTTTGTTGAGCTTGACCGTAACCCTGGTGATTTCCTGATCATGGGTGTCGGCATGCTGGGAGATAACGCGCAGCAAAGATACCAGGAAGTTGTCGCTGTTAATGCGCTCACCTGTGTAAATGAGCTTTTCCCAGCTGTTATTAATAGACCTGTCCTTGGTGAGTATGTTGCGGTATTGACTGTACAGGCGGTACAGATCATTGCGCTCCTGCTCAGTGATGGCGGTTGCAGACTTGTTAAGAATAGTACTTGCCAGAGCTTCGTCTGCATCACTCATGTTTTCATGAGCGTCACTGACCGTTTGCCTGAACAGCTCCATGGTGCGGTCAAAAAGGGATTTCTTTTCAGCCTTGCGGGCAACCCTGGTAAAAAGGGCCGCACGTATCACTTCCCAGTCAGCATGACACAGCTGGTCATAGATCTGGCCTGAGCTGCGGCTGTCACTGGCAGAAGTGCGCACGAAGTTCTTAAGCACAGCTGAGACCCAGCTGTCCTTAATCTTCTTATACTGGCTGTCTTTGACATAGCCTTCAAAGCAGGCGGTAATTTCATTGACATCAGGGCCACTGCCTGAGCTCAGGAAGCGGTTCTGCAGAGGCTGAACATGGGTAAGCCAGGACTCAAAGGTGTTTTTATAACGTGAGTCCTTTTTCTTGGCGCTGTTCTGATAGAAAAGGCCATCATAAGCCGGCACTCCCAGTACAGGAAGGGATTTTCCTGCTATGCCATGGATAGTGTCCTTTTCGCCACCGGCTTTATCAAGAGCAATAAAGGCACGGTCGATCTCGGCTGCATAGGACATAAGAAGGTGCATGTCGATGAAAAGTTCACTGAAGTAGCCATCTGACAGGGTCTTGAGGAAGAAAATCAGGGCACTCTTCTTTTCCGAGTCCGGGAAAATGGAATGACTGATCTCAGGGTATCTGCTTTCAGTAAAGTCTCTGAAGCTCTTATGTAACTGACCGGCAATTGACTCCTCAGTAAACTGGGTTACATCACCCAGGGTGTCGATACTGGCAGTCTCACGGGTAAAGAGCACGGTAAGGTAACCGCTCAGCTGGTGATTGCGCAGGTGAGCTGAGTTTTTCTGAGCTACACGGCTGGTAAAGCTTTTTGAACGGCCCTCAAGATCCTCTCTGTAACCTGACTGCTCTACAATGATGTTTAGAAAGTTCCAGTGATTGAAAGATCGGGTGAAATTCTGGTGCTCTGCGTCTATCTGGCAGATGATGGTATCGATGTCAGCAGCATCAAGGCCGGCCACGATGAAAAAGCCCAGGGATGTGTTTCCCCGGGAGGAGCGACTGTCGTAATCTTTCTTGCTGGCCGGAAGCAGGGACTCAATAAGCTGCATGCCACAAAAGCCCAGCAGCTGCTGAGCAATCTGCTCACGCTCTTTCCTGATTACGGGAAGATACTCTCCAAAATATTTATTGAGCTCCTCTTCCTCCTTGGGAGTAAGACGCAGATCCAGAGCCTTTTGGACAGCCTGGCCACCGGCATCGCTGCCTGCGGCGCCGTCAGCTGGGACGCCGTCAGCTGCGGCACGGGACTGTGTCGGCTCATCAGCATGTCCCAGCGCATCAGCCAGCACCGGTGCATCAGCAGACATCAGCGCATCAGCCAGTGTCGGCGTATCAGCCTGCACAGGAGCAGAGCCTGCGCCGTGCAGGTCGGAGGTATAGTCATAGCTTATGTGGCATTCAGCGCCACGCTGTTGAGCAGCTGTATAAAAACGCTCAGCATCCAGACTGAAGGCGTTGCGGGCATGATGAGGCAACAGCTCATATCTGCTGCCCATGTTGACAAAGGAATTTGCTTTCATAGTGACCTGTCCTTGCATATACCGGTGCCTGTAGCTCCGGTATCAAAGGGCTGATGAGCATTACTGCTGCTGTAAATCGTTGGAGAATGGATTGCGCACATAGTCGCAGCCGTCGGAAAGACTGACTATCATGTCAAGACGGTTCAGTCTTTCCTTGAGGGCTCTTACATTGAGCTCAAGCACCTGACTCTTGAGCCTGGCAGGACCACTCTCACCTGAGCTGCAATCAGTTCCAGCAGAGCGGCTGTATTCGGCCGGTCCAATGATCAGATGCCAGTCCTCATAGATTCTCTCAAGGAAATGATCGAGCATCATGTTGGAGCGGTTGCCCATAACTGCAAAAATCAGGGTGCGCAGCAGATCATCGTTGATCTGATACTGGTGACCTGAGCGTGGGTTCTGTTTGAGCAGACCTATTTCACGGGCATAGGTGTAGTGCAGGCGGTCCATATGTTTGTCACGGGCCAGTGCCAGAGAGGTAAAGTGGTCCACAACAGCGCTGTAGGTAACCTCATCTTCCTCGCTGCCAGCAACGGTAAAGACACCCGGCTCATGATCACCGTCAGGGTTCTTTCTCAGATCCAGCATGAAATCACTCTTGATGGAAAAAGCGTGACGCATGATTGAGACCAGCAACAGCTGCTCCTGGGCGCTGAGCACTCTTTCCCCTCCCTTATCCCTCCAGTTTTCTCTGTCCAGAAGGAAAGGGGCGGCCATGGCAGTCATGTTGCGGGTGCGGGCGCTGATAAAAGCTTTTATAGACTCATCAAAGAGTTCGTTGTTGTCCTTAAAAGACTTGCGTGAGGCGTTTTTGAGATCTTGAGTGATAAGGTTATCCATGCAGACAATCATGTCGATATTGCAGCGGCAGCCGTTGAGCCTGAGCATTTTCTGCTGCTGCTCGAGCATATAGCAGATAATGGCCAGGAAGATGATGTTATTAAGGGCTGACAGGCGCTCCTGCTTGTTGAGGTTAAGCTGCATGATATTGGAGCATGCACGGCTTAAGTGATCATAAACATCAAGATGACGGTAGGGCAGATAACCTGTAGTTGTAATAGCCGAACCGGCATTTTTAATGGCTTCAGGATGGCAGTTCTGCAGGTCTGCAATGTTCTGGCTTTCTGCCACATCATCAGGGTGGATCTTGCAGATAATTCGGGAGACTTCATTAATCTCGTCGGCGCGGGTGAAGAAGTAATCATAGAACTCAGCACCGAGATTGGCAGCCGTTTTACTGTCAGTCATGGCGTTACGCCAGGAGCGGGCCAGCATGTTAAAAGCCACCAGACCGCTGCCGCGCATGAAGTTGGCCTTGAGTGAGTGCTCCTTGGTCATCTCCCAGAAAATGCCCTCAGGACCGTAAGGGAAGGTGAATTTGTAACACCACTGACGCTCAGCGCTGTTATCCAGAGTCCAGGCGCGCAGCATGCGTACTGCACTGGCAAAAGTGGTAATGTCCTGAAAAACGGTCTCAATCTGTTTGAGCACCGATCTGTCAAAGCCTCTGGCAGTGGAGCTGACATTTTTCTTTGAGGACTTGCCTGTTTTGCCCCTGCTCTCTTCGTCATCATCTGATACATGCTGGTCAGTTGACTTGGAGCTGTCCCACTGATTGCTGGTTTCAAAATGACGGCGCCATACCTGCCACTGACGGCTGTTATCTGTGCCCGACATCAGAGCTATTTCGTCAGTAAAAGGGCTGTTGAACAGAATATGACGCAGCAGAAGGCGCTTGGGCTTGATGAATACAAAATCATCGACATTGCCCGGGAACTTGTCCTTACGGCCCTGAAGATTCTGCTCAAAAGGATTGGAACTGTTCTGTGACAGCAGCACGTTGAGCAAAGTGAGCATGGCGTAGTCTTTACTTTCAGCCTGATGGAGTCTGTCTCCAAAGACCAGTTCTTCGACCATGAACTTGTTCTGACGGTGGTTTTTGAAATACTCCGACGAGTCGTAGCGTTTGCCGAGGATACGATCCTCAAGAACTTTCTCAGACTCTGCATGAGGCTTGAGCCACTGGCTGATTTCTTTTGCTGAGTCAGGTGATCCAATACCGTCAACAAACTCTTCAATAGAGTTGAAGACCTCACCTGAGCTTGCCAGCTGGCGCCTGAAAGTATCAATGCTGTCTTCCTGGCTGCTGCCGTAAGCAACGCTGTCAGCAGCAGTTTCCACTAATCTGGTATCAGTACTCATAGTTTTAAGCCTGTAAAGAGCAGGGGCAGATGCCTGGCTCATGATAGTAATGTGGGCAGGTGCTGCCCGTCCTGCAGCCGCCATGGCGGACTTTGAGCGGGCAGTCGGCCAGGGCCTGCAGTGCAGGCCACAGGGGGCCGTCAGTCTGGCTGTCAGCAGGTTTATTTTCTTATGCAGCCGTCATCATTGACCATACAGAACTGCAGTCTGTTGATGAGTTTGCCAATATCTTCATCATGGTCCCTTTCTACCTTTCTGTTCTTGACAATAAAGGCCTCAAGAGAGGACTTGAAGGTCATGATTTCGTAGGCACACTCCTGAGAGAATGAGATTCCAACCATGCCGTGTGACAGACTCATCAGATACTCAAAGATCTTGGGAGTAATGCTCAGATAGGAAACAATCTGATTGCTGCTGTTTTTCCTGGCCTCGAGCTCCTCGATCTTATCTGTAAGCTTTTTGAGATCGTTATACTGTTCTTTTTTAAACAACTCATCACGCTCTTCTTTAACAAGCCTGATTTCCTCGTCCAAATCGCTGGTGCCATCACCAGGGCCGTAGTAGGCAATGCATATCAGGCCTGAGCAGTTGCCGGCTTTTTTTGACGGGATAAGACGGATGCAGTCATTGACTATCTTCTGGTCAAAGTCGCAAGGCTTTTCATAGTCCTTGTCATAAATCATGCACAGATCGGCCGGGCTGATGATGTTGTTGGTAGAGACCGTTACCTTGCTGGTCTCGGCTATGGTCATCAGCGAAGTAAAGGCGCGGTTAAGGCCATTGATCATAGTGCCGGCAATGGCCGGGGAGTTCTTCAGCCTGCCGCTGTAAACCAGTTCCTTAAGCTCAAGGTACTTATGGCCAAACTTGAAAGCGCAAAGGCTGTACGGATCAAAAGGCATGGGGGAAAAACGGCGCTCGTCCATGCTGAAAAACAGACTGCGGCGACGTGTGGTCAGGATATTCCTGAGCTCGCTGAGCAAAGTTATTTCATCAGAGCCATCTGCGCTGCTGTCACTGTCTTCCTGTACGCTCTTGACATCGCTGTGGGTAGCCAGATCTTCAAGGATGTTCCTGACTCTGCCCTGGTCGCCAAAAGACGGCATACTGGACATGGTGGAGAAAGCTTCATTGAGGGTGCTGAACTGAGGGCTGTCTCCGAACATTAGGAACTGATCAATAAGGCTGGTAGTGTGCTCACCTGGCTGCATGTTTTCAAGGAAGCGGAAAACGGCATTACCGTCACCACGGGAGCGCATGTTCCTGACGTTAACACCCATGAAGCCGTCATAAGGACTCATATACTGCCTGGCCGCTGCATCACTGCAGGCGCTTCGTAAACCGGTACCGATTCCTGACTCAACCTGAGCAAATACATCCTCACAGGTCCAGAAAGACTGTTCAGGAATTTCAGCCTTGCAGCCGAGCAGGGTGTTGCTGATGAGCTGAAGAATGTTACGGGTAGTAAAGTGGGTGCCGTCATCAATAAGGATGGTAAAGATCTCCCTGATACGGTCATAGAAGATCTCGTTATTGAGCTCATTGCGGCTGCTCAATACAGGGCATACTTCATGATGCTGACATTTCTGACACTTGCTCCATGCCGCATTTTCCAGCACATGACGGAACATGTTGACGATAGCATTACTGTCGATAGTTGAGCCTATATTCTTGCAGATTATGCTGTCTGATTTGAGCTCGTTGCCGCGCAGCAGATAGTCCTCAAGGCTGTTGAGTATGTCTTTGGAGATAATGCTGCTGCCGCTGTAGTGGTTATGGAATTCCTTGAGAATCTTGCCATTGTTGGCGGCAATAATGGCAATCTCACAGCTGTCGTCAGTACTGCTGCTCTCGTCCTGATTTCCGGTGTCCATGATACGGCTGACAGTCTCAAAGAGATCATTGTACTCGGGACTGCCGACAGAAAGCTCTGTAAAATCTTTTACAATAGTGTATTTGATATTGCGCTGAGTATCAGTGAACTTGATGACTGAGTTTGATTTGTTTTCTTTCCAGAAAACACGGCCCATACCTACAGGCTGCTCAGCTGTACAGATACGGCGCAGGAAGTGGGTTTTGCCGTCACCTGCCTTGCCTGCAAGGAAGATCACCTTGCTGGTCCGGCTGTTAATGATGTCTGCAATCTCCTGGGCAAAAAGGTTCTGCTCTTCAATATCGAAAAAGAAATAGTTGAAGTCAGGATTCTGGATGTTATCCAGCAGATCCTCGCTGTACTCATTGTACAGGCCGTTAGATCCCGGCCATGGGCCAAAAGCCCTGATGTAGCTGATGAAGTTGCTGTTGACTGGGAGTTTGGATTGCTCTTCCATTTGGCTCAGATTCTCCAGAGGGCAGGAGGCAGTTCCTGCATTAATGATTTCTGTCTGCTTTGATTATGTGCACAGCGTGCTCAGCTGATATGCTCAAAGCAGGCTGAGCCCGGTGGCGGGCTTATAAAGAAGGTAAGTGGTGCGTACTGACTGCACAGTCTGACCGTACAGACTCTGTGATGCACTTATGTTCACAGTCTGGTCAGCGCCCTGTCCCGGCCGGCTCACAGTCTGGTCAGCGCCCTGTCCCGGCCGGCTCACATTCTGGTCAGCGCCCTGTCCCGGCCGGCTCACATTCTGGTCAGCGCCCTGTCCTGGTCGGCTCACATTCTGGTCAGCGACCTGTCCTGGCCTGCTCACATTCTGGCCAGCGCCCTGTCCTGGCCGGTTCACAGTCTGGTCAGCGCCCTGTCCCGGCCGGCGCAAATTCTGGTCAGCGCCCTGTCCTGGCGGTTCAGATACTGTATACATCCATGTCATGGCCTGTATTGCTCCAGCTGTAAATCAGGTCTGCAGCTGGCTGTAACCTGTATGCACAGGTGCCACAACAAACTGAATACAGACACGGGTAGCTGCTGATGAGGTGGATGGCTTTGCTTCTGAAGAGCTGGTAGCAGTCAGGCACAAATCAAGTGTCGCTGTAAGAAAGCAGTTCAGATGCTTAATGCCTGAAAGTATGCAAGCTCTGCAGGCCGGTGTACGCTCCGGAGCGAGTCTCCATAATACCCCAAATGACACGGCAATGCTAAGGAAAGTGCCGTCCAATGGCTGTTTGTCGGGTGCAGACCAGATAAAGCAGCTCAGTTTATCTGCTTTTTCTCCTGCATGCAGTCACAGCCAGAAATGCATCACAATACCAGCAGGACAGCAAAAACCTCCTGGATATGCCCGCCGCGACTGTAAGGCCCTGTCTAATTGATGCAGCCGACACCCATTGAAGCTGCACAGGGACTGGCAAGTCCTGGTCGGGCAATTACAGTTATGTCCGGGCAATTCCAGTCATGGCCGGGCCAGGCCAGGCCAGTTGTGGCTGGGGTATGCAGGGCCCATATGGCCTGACCTTGCATGTCGATCATGCAGATCCGCAGTAACAGGCTGGCGCCAGGGGTTGAAAGTGAACAATAAAAAAGAGCTTATCCCACTAAAGGGATAAGCTCTTTTTGTCAGCAAAACAGCTGGTGGCCGGACCTTCAGCCCGAGGCTGCGCGGCCCGGCCACGTGAGCTGCACTGTGCTCAGTAAAGGGTTTTTGAGTATTACTTGAGCAGGTGAGCTGCAAACTTAGGACGGGTGTTGGCCTGAGTCATCATGGCGATTACGGCCTGCTCAATGACACGCTGCTGGGCGTACTCGGAGGTGGCCTCTGCGTAGTCAGTGTCACTGATGCGGCTGCGGGCATCGGCCTGGTTAACGGCTGAAACGGAGTTGGAGCGCAGTGTGGCTTCAAGTCGATTCTGGACGCTGCCCAAGTCACCACGGTTGCTGTCGATGGTAGCCTGAACTGAGTCCATAACCTCGATAAGTGAGGAGGCATCGTCAGCACTGCCAAAGGCCAGACCGGTGTTGGCGTCGTAGATGGTATCAGGAACCATGCCGCTGAACCTGGTGGAGTCAACCTCGAAAGATACCTGATCGCCGGCGTTTGGACCTACCTGGAGGTCAAGACGGCCGGTAGAGCGGATATCAGGGTTACCCTGCTGTGGTGCGGCAGAGCCTGTCTGGTAAATGGAAGTACCGTTCTTGGCATCGTAGCCGTTAAGAACAGTCTTGCCACCAAAGGTGGTCTGCTCGGAAATGCGGGTGATTTCCTGAGCCAGAGCATCAGCTTCCTGCTTTAAGGCATCGCGTGAGGAAGAGTCCAGAGTACCGTTTGCTGCCTGTACAGACAGTTCACGGATACGCTGAACCATGTTGGTGACCTCACTCATGCCGCCTTCAATAGTCTGAGCCAGAGCAAGGCCGTCATTGGCATTGCGGTAGGCCTGATTGAGACCATTGATCTGAGCGGTCATACGGTCAGAAATAATAAGGCCGGCAGCATCATCCTTGGCAGAATTGATGCGCTTGCCCGAGGCCAGACGCTGCTGCAAAGTCTGAACAACGTTCTGAACCTTGTCTTGCTGTCTGACCGCATTAAGCGCTGAGACATTAGTATTTACATTTATAGCCATGTCATCACCTGAGATCAGTACGGGTACGGGTCGCAGGGCGCAGCACTGACGAAAGGTCAGCTTCTGCAGCATGAACTGGACCGTACCTGCATAGGTACGATGTATATGAAGTGCCACTTTGGCATATAACGATTTTACTACTTTTGACCTGGAGCTGACACAGTTAAATATGCCGAAAAATGCCAGATTTATGGCATTTTATTTAAATTTTGACCTGGTGCACGCACCCATGGGCTTCCGCATGAAAAAATGAAGTCAGGACATAAATTAAAAGCAATGTGTAACTGACCTCCAGCCTGTCATACATGCACCCCATTTACGCTCGATGATTTACCCTTAACAAAGTACAAATCAGGGACTGACAAATGCCGCGCTGCACCATGGCCGCAGGACCTGAAGCCCTCGAAAAATGCAGCCATTGACCTGGCATGAGCAGTCAGGACAGCTTATTTGCAGATTCAGAGCCTGGCTCCACCGCTGGGAGGCAAGAGTACAGGAGCGGCCATAACCTGGCATGACCTTGCACAGCAGCTCAAGGACAAGCCGGTAATGGACTGAAATACTGGCCAGCGAAAAACCAGACCAGTGCCATGACATCGCCTTGCCCTGCCCGGCCTTGCCGGGCTTTAGCTGCAACCGCCGGGACTATCAGTGCTGTGACGAGTAAAGCAAGGACACAATACCGCAGTGACCACTTGCAGGAAATGTTAATGTGCAGGCCATCGGCTGGGACCCAGTGATGTGGGGCCTGCTCCCGGTGCGACGATGAGCTGTAAACATGCGGGACGAGCATTTCCGGGCTGCAATTAGTGCAGTGCAGGTAAAGTACATTAATGAAATTAAGATGTGGGCTGTGACGCAGCTTCCCTGGCCTGGCGCGGCTGATGGGGCGTGGCCGGAGCTGGAGATGAGATTGCGCGGCCGGTACCGGGTATTATTTCCAGGCTGGGAAGTGTCAGGGGAGGAAGGCTGTTTTCGTTGCCGGGAAAGTGGATGGCGCGGTGGGATTTGAGGCAAAAAAGCAGGGTCGTACTGTCAGATACGACCCTGCGTGTAAGGTGAATTAAGTGGCGAGAACCCGGCCGATTTGTGTTATGGCAGGGACCGGATTGACAGGGCAAAAGCGCGCTGCCTCTGTTATTGGCATGGGACTGTGATGCTTTTGCCGCCAGTAAATCTGGCGTGGCCGTCAGTTAGGGAAGCGGCCGGAGTTAACGTTGATGTATGGTGTTTGACAGCGCAGGCTGCCCGTTTCAGATTCCTGTGACTTGAGACTGGTACTCAGTACAGAATGAGCCGGATTACGGGCCTGAGCAGCAGAGCGGCTGTTTACGCTGGCAGCTGGTCTGTTGCTGGAGACTATGCTCTCAGATCTGTTTTCAATACCTGCTTTGTTGATATCGCGATTAATCTTGAAGCGTACATCGTTGCAGCAGCCCTTGAAGGAGAAGCTGCGCAGCTGGTTGAGGATAGAGCCGGTAGCGCGGCTTTGTTCGAGCTCTTCTTTGCTGATGATGTTGAGCTTCATGGAGCTGCTGTAAATGGTTGCCTTGAAGCGGCGATCAGCTGCACCAGAGGCTCTGTCACGATCTTCGATGAACTTGTAGTCATCGTCCTGAACCAGAGAGCCCATCCAGTTGCGGCCGCTGATCTTGCGGGTGTTGTCACGGCTTGCCTGGTTGTACTCAAGCAGAACACGCTTGAAGAAAGGCACCATATTGTCAGGCAGCTGATTGTTGGCGTGCTGCTCGGACAGGGACTCAAAGAGCAGGTTCAGGCAGAACTGTTCAATGAATACGGTGAACTCAGGGAAGAGCAGGTACTCAATGGTGCGCTTGATGGTGTCGTGGGAGACAGGCTTGTCAGGGAAATCAGGAATGATCTGATTGAGCTCCTGATGGAAGTCAGACCAGTATTTGCCAATGGCGCAGGCTGAACGGTAGCCGCACATGTAAGCAAGAACAGTGGTAACGATCAGGGAAATACCGGAGAAGCGGATTTTACCGCCCTGACGGAGGTCAGTGATGTTCATCTGTGGGATGAACTTGTCAACTACAGTTCTGCATACGGCAGGTGTCAGCTCAACAACTGTCTTGCTGGCCTCTCTTTCTCTGTTTCCAGAGGCAGAGGCAAAGGTGTTATAAAACTTCTCGCTCATCTTAATTTCAACCAAGTTTGGGCTGGTGTTCCTGCCATAAGAATCACTGTCAGGCCCATGGGAAAAACTGTTAAATCAGCTTGTCAGTGTCATACGCCGCTTCTGCATGGCCTGTTGCCTGAACTCCGCTTATCCTCAGATGTGCAATGTCCGGCCTCATGTTTACGGGGCTGTACAGACGTGTTAATGCAGTTCTGGCCGTTTGCGGTCAGCCTGTCCGGGTGTGTGTCTGGGGACGGTTGCAAAATAAAAGACTACAAGGACTGGGCTGCACGTGCAGCAGGTTGCATGTTCTGATTATCTGTCTGCAGGCTTTAGCACTTAATTCTGCCTTTTGCAGTTTACTGTTTGCATGTCGAGCCTGTTCCTGCTCTGCAGGCAGTGGCCTGTCAGGGCTTTTATCATGCCGGTCTCGCTCCGGCCTGATCCATAGTTCACGGCTTGTGCTGATATTCAGCGTGTTGACTGATCTCGTCAGTTAAGGAATTAATGGCGGTTTTACAGTGTGAGTACAGGTCTAAGATGATTTGTATATGACATAACTGGTGCTCACCTGTTTTTATCATTCTGGACAGTCCTGTGCCTGTAATTGACCGGGACTGCGTGCCTTTTGAGGTCACAGTAAGATTACATTGTCTACTGTCTCTTTCCTGGTAAGGTGCTGGGAGGGTATACAGACGTTCTGTAATCATTGCAGATAGAACAATCAGCTCCACTTGCTGGCCATGGCTGGTTCTGTCAGCCCGGTAAGGCGTGTCAGACAGGCCATAAATATATGTAGTAGGAATCTGTCTGATTGAAGGAGCCCGTAATTTCGAAACGACCATGATTTACAGGTAATCTGGTCAACTCTCTGTCTCCATTGAATGCAGTGTATCAAAAAAACACAATAATGGGTACGAACTTTTACAATTTGAATTAAAAAACTTGTATCTAAGTCAAATTATCCGTATTTTTGCTCCAAAAGTACCAGATTTTAAAGTCTGATCGCTTATTTATCAGATTCTGAACAACCATCCCATATGGAAGCAGGCGCTCCCAGTGTCATAAATGCAGAATTTATGAGCAATTTTAGAAAAAATTGGTATTTGCGTATATGAAATTTAAAATTCCCTTAAATACTGGATTTGTTGTGCAGGCTGACGCGTCATTTGCAGTTTCTTGCTATTAATGATTTTCACACTCTCAGAGTGTTTTATGGCTGTGCATGCGATTTTAATTATGGGTAAATATTCATTTTATTGGGGAACTACTTTTACAAACAAAGCTTGATTTCTGTACAAAGTGCAAAATAAAACAGCGGGATATGATCACTTTTGCTCGTAAATTAAAAGCACCATTAAGGAGCGCAGATGTATGCAGGCTCTGTCCTTAAGTAAAGAGCAAATAAAAAGGCCCTGCAGAGCAGGGCCTTTTCAGGACAGTTGAGGATTGAGAATAAGAAATCTGCAAAAAGCAGGCTGCATACTACCGGCTTTAGCCTGTATAAGCGCTTTGTTACAGCGCCATCAGACAAGGAGGCAGGCTGAATATTGTAGTAGTTAAGGGCTGAAACACCGAAATATTCAGTATCAAGAATTGTATCGAGCAGCTTGTCGCACAACTAAAGGGCTGTTCTATATGTATGTGCTTCAGGAAAAATATGGCAGCTGCCCGGATCTACATCCATGCCTGGGAGGCATTGCTGGAATCATAAGGTGCCTGCAGTCTGCCAGAAACAGTAGATTAATGCTGTTTGAGCCCTTGCTGCACGCCAGATCACCGCTCTGAGGTGGCAGCAAAGCCATGGTCTTCGAGCAGTGAAGGTCACAGCTGGTAGAACTTTTCAGATATCAGCAGGGCTACAGTGACATTACTTAAGTGTGCCCCGGCTGTTTCTGAGGCCTTACTGCGACATGACTGCAGCGTGACTGACGTGGTGTTCAGGCCGGACTGAGTGCTGATTATGGAGATACCGAAACAGCACTCATTCCGGGCTTCGACATGACTGCAGCGCGACTGACGTGGTGCTCTTGCCTGACTAAGGTTTGACTGTGTCAGTCAGCTGTTGTTGCTCTTTCTCGCTGCAAGTATGGTCAGGTGGAGCTGCCTGCTACTGCTGCTGTCGCTGCAACTGCATTACGACCGGCTTCGAAATTGAAGCTTGAAGATGCACTGTGGGCATTAGCTGCGTCTGCCTCTGTATCGGTGGTTGCTTCTGCAGCTGTGCTGTTAACTGCGACGGTAGCTGCAGCGGCTGCTGCATTGGCAGCTGCGTTGGCAGAGGTGCCACCTGCCACGCCGCTGGTGGTGGAGCTTGTGCTGTGGTCGGCAGCGGCTGTGCGGGCCTGGCGGCGGTCTTCGATGGTGCCCAGGGCGGCAAAGAAGATGCCGCCGATGCCCAGCAGAGCTGAGATGGACAGGATGATTACTGAGGCATCTGCAAACTGCTCAGGGAAAGAGGCTGATCCTGGCTTGGCGCTGACGACCGCTGCGATGATTACTGTAACCAGGGCATAGGCTGTACCCTGACCGATTGAGCGGCCCAGCTGCTGCATTGAGGATGCCAGCGCATAGTTTTGTCTGGACACTGTAAGGGTGATTATAGTGGTGTTAGGGGCGGAGAACAGGGCAAAACCGGTACCTACAGCCAGCTGGCGCAGGATAAGTGAGGTTACGGTGGTGCTCTCATCAATAATGGTAAAGGTTGCAAGGGCAATGGTCTGAATGATTAGTCCGATAGTTACAGTAAGATTGCCTCCCAGGATACGGGCTATACGGCCGGTGAAGAAAGAGACTACGGCAATGGTAACTGGCTGTACTACTATGATAAATCCGGCCTGAGATGCTGAAATACCAAGGGTGTACTGGGAGAACAGAGCCAAAAGAACAGGCTCAGCCATAACAGAGACGTAGGCGGCAATACTGACAAGGAAGCACCAGGTGAAAGGACGGTTGCCAATTAAGAGCTGCACAGGGATGACCTGAAGGGCACGGCCAGCTGACAGGGCAGAGCCTGAATTAAGAGGCGCCAGAGCGGCTCCGGAATTAAGTCCGGTACGGCCAGCCTCACTTTCAAAGGCATGCTGGCGACGGCCAAGGCGCAGAGCGCGACGCAACAGATCACGAGAGATAATGCTGTGAGCACGGCCGGAGATGTCTTTATCGCTGGTAATGTCTTTATTGCCACTGCTGCGGGTCAGAAGACTGTACTCGTAGATGACAAGAGCGGCAGTCAGAGCAAGACCCAGGATCAGGCCGTAACGGGCGTAATGCCATGAAGCAAGACAAGACAGGCTGAGCAGGCACAGGCCAATGGAAAACGCGAAAACTATGATGCGGCTGTAAGGGAGCTTTACAGTGCTGTCAGCACTTTCCTGAGGAATACGTACAGCAAGGAAAATAAGGGCAGCCATGGCGATGGCGGAGCCGTAAAACATGTACTGATAGCCAATACCGTCAATGATGACACCGCTGAAGCTCAGTGATGAGGATACACCGGTATAGGTAAGGCAGACGGCAATACCAATGGCAATAAAGCGGCGGCTGGTCTCAACATGGGATGAAATCAGTGCCATGGCAGTGCTCAGACATAAAGAGGCTGCAGCGCCCTGGGCGATACGGGCTGCCACCATGACCCACAGATTTGGGCTGAAAGGAATGGCAGCGGTGATAGCGGCACAGGAAATCAGACCGGTTAAAAAGATGCGTCGGTTGGAGAAGCGACGGGCCAGTAATGAGGCCGGCAGTAAAAAGCAGGCCAGGGCGGTAGCGTAGCCGGTCAGAGCCAGAGAGGCATACTGCGGCAGGGTATTGAAATGTTTGACCAGAAAAGGCACAGCAACAGTCAGGGCATTACCTGTATATGAGGTAAGAAAAAGGCACAGACTGACGCAGCACACCACAAGAGATGACTTGCGCATTTGATTTTCCTCAATAATTGTCCAGCATGTCGCCCTCAGGGACTTTTCCCTGTCAGGGACAGATAAGACAGAAGTGGTACAACCTCAAATGCCTAGGGCTTTGCCTGGGAGCTGTAAAGCCAGTTGCATGGCACAGGGATGAGTCCATGCACTTGGGCATAAAGCCCGGCAAGGCTGTTAAGGTTGCGCTCCCCGGGTCTGTGCGGATTAGTATTCCTGTGGACCAGGGGCTGTTCTGTCTGGCAGCTTGAAGCTGCGGTAAAAATCTAAACGCATCGTCATGACTGATGGTGTACTCAATGTATCCGAGCACCATGACATAGTCTAATTCTATCTTTGCATACTGAGCTATAACTTTCAGGCATAAGGGGATATATATCAAACAGGGCAGGCTATAGCTCCCATTTCAGACCGTGTCCTGACTGCCGCCATGGGCTGGCAGAGGCGGCATACACCCCTGTTTTGCACCCTGGCAGTGCCCACTGCCCCATAACATGAACCTCAGTGCTCCGGAGCCAGAACATACAGGGGCAGCTCAGTCCAGAGCACAGGCTGGACGTCAGCTGCAGCTTTTGAGATTTGTGCTGTCAGAGGAAAGAAGATGATGTGGCTTAGCTGCCATCAGCTGTGTGTGCGTGTAAGTTTTGTTGCTGATGAGTGGCAGGTAATGCCAGTGGTGAATTTGCCAGCTGCTCAATCAGAAAGTGGGGGCTGTGTTGTCGTACAGGCGGGGATAAATAAATGCCGGTTGGGGAGGGACCAGAACGGCTATTTCATGCGTGAGAAAGCGATTTCACTGTTGATAACAGGTATATATTTACCGGAATTTTCAGATTCGCTGCACCATTATGATCGTAGAAATATATGTGTGATCTGTATCAAATTTTGTAGCAGTCTTATGTTGGCAAAATGACTGTTAAACACTGATATGGAATCAAGCTTTTTTACACCCTCGTGCCCGTGTATTCGGGCCAGGGGCTGTTACTGTAACAAATGGCATAAATATGCTGTAAACAGACTTATTTACACAAGTACGGAAAAAGTTATATTACACCAGTTGCAATAGATACTATTGAGCTATATCATAAGCGCAATTCATATCTATAATGATAGGTATTTCCAGACCGGACTTCGCTTTAATATGCCTAGCAGCAGGCGCAAGTCCCGTGACAGTTCAGAGCATTTTTTACTGTCTTTTTTACCGGCCTCTATCCTTGTAAAAGTTTGCGAAAAACTCACACACAGTACAGATCATTCTGTATTTACCGGATGCACGTGCAAAGATTCCTGGGTATTACGTGCACAACATCCTGCAGGAACGATAAGAAATTCTGGAATGAGATAAGAAGTTGGAAGTAGAAATAAGGACGTCATTAATTGACCTGCAGACCATCCAGCTTGTCTGCAGACGTATGTTAAGTGTGTATGGTGGCTGCGTGCTTATATCACCCCCTGCATATCAGGGCAGTAAGCCATAACCTGCAGTTCACAGCGTCCTAAAGTACCCAGTCTAAAGGTATATTCAAATGGCATTCTGGTTAGTTCAGGCTCAAGATGCTCAGGAAGAGCAGTACTTCATAAATTCCTCCCGCATCTGCTGCACTGAGGACAGTGTTCAGTGCTCTATTCTTGATTTCTATGCCGCCAGAGATCTGTCCCAGCATATTGAGGATGAGTGTGGTGTAGACAGCGCTACCGCTCTTAGCTGGAGCGAGCAGTGCTGGCCATTTGCCCATTCCATGTTCCAGGGCGATTACGTTGCCCTTATCACCCATGGCTGTGACAATATCCATTTTGGCCGCATTACCGGCGAGTACAATTTCAATGAAGAGCAGGAAGCCCGCCACCGCCATGAGCGCTCTGTAGTATGGTTTTCCCGTGGGGTTTCCCGTGCCGCCCTGTCTGCAAAGGGCCGTGAGCTCTTTGATGTTGAGGAGCAGATCAGCGAAGCTGACGGCTACGCTTTCCTCGACACCATTATCGATGCTTACAAGTACGTAATTCCTGCAGCCGCCACCCGTCGCCTTGTCTTTGACGGTACCAACGCCGATGAGATTTTTGCCCTGACTGTTGATACCGACGGCTCATCACCTGAGCGTGTCCGTCAGTTTGGCTCACCAGAGAGCCAGCGCATTGTTGCTCCACGTGTTGAGGCTCCAAAGAAGCGTATTGCTCCAGTTGAGCGTGGTGCTACTGCTACCAGCGCTGCAGCTGCCCGTCTGTACAATGCTGCTCCTGATATTGCTTCAGCACGCGAAATGATGATGATGCGTGCTGCTGCAGTACGCACTGCAGAGGCTGCAGCAGCTTCGGCAAGCAAGGCCGCTGATCGTGCCGAAGAGAGCCGCAAGAGCCTTGAGGAGCGTCTTGCCTCCCTTATCTGCCAGAAGGTCAGAAGCCACGAGTTAAACCTCACCAGCCTTATCGAGAACATCATCCGTGCCAAGGGCTTCAGCACTTCAATCAGCTCCGAGGGCAATGTTCGCAATACCACTTTAATTGCCTCCTCAAGAACCAACAGAGCGGTAAAGGTTGGCATCCAGATTCAGAATTACGCCTGCCCTCTCAAGGAGCAGTGCCTTGATCTTATGAGCACCATGATGACCTTCCACAGCGCCGGACACGCCGTGCTGGTATCCATGTCCGGTTTTGACCAGAGCGTCATGGATCGTGTAAAAGAGAGCAAGGCCAAGGTCAAACTCTGGGCTCCTAAGGACATTGCCACCGAGGTTCTGGCCTGCTATGACCGCCTCGACGACAATATCCGCGCCACTCTGCCTCGCTCCTGCTGAGAGCACTAAGGCCAATCGCCCCGCCGCCCATGCAGGCAGCAGGGCTGCCATATGCCGCCAGAACAGATAATACAGCTGCCCGGGTACCTCCAGGTCCCTGGCAGTCTCAGGGCAAAGCGCCCAGGGCCGGACAGCAATAGCTGCCCGGCCTTATTATTTCCCAGGAAATCACTTAACCAGCAACCAGCTTAATCCTCACAGCCATATATGCTGTCATGCCAGCCTGCCTGGGCAATACGGGCCATGCGCTGCCATTCCCTGGCAGGCCGGAGCCATGCGCTGCCATTCCCGGGCAATCCAGGCCATGCGCTGCCATTCCCAGGCAGCCCCAGCCCTGCCATATCAGTATATCCGTTCATACCTGCGTCCAGCAGGCCTTGCCCTGTGCCCACAGCAGGCGCATCACACCAAATCCCTTCTTACAGCCTCATAAATCACAGACATCCTGCTGCAGTACTTACTTTTCACGTATATGAAAATAACAGGATGAATACCTGTAACTGTGGATCATCACGGTACGAAAGTAACGTCACAAACATAATGGCGCCTGCATGTTAACCTGTAAATGCTTTATAAATCATTTTGACTGGTGCAGCCTTATAAGCTCATGACATAATGTTTTAGAAAGTATATAAAGTTACCATGTCCGCTAAATATATACACCAGCAAAACTCATCTGTGCTGCAGGCAGCGCAATACGCCCGTGCCCACGCTGCTGGCGCAATACACCGGCACCTGCTCTCCGCGTGTACATCGTCAAAGCTGTCCGCTGAAATTTATAGAGCAACACATACAGTAATGTTTTATAAAGTGTTATTGCCTGACACTTCTGGCCCCCAGGTGCAGTAGATCACTCCATGTGGTTTTAACTCAAAGTACCTTAACCTGTTAAAGAGATGAAATATGTGGCCGGTTTGCTAAATGCATCATAAAACGATTTGAAATGAATAATGTGGATTTCTCATGTCTGTGCCCCATGAAGCCCCGCCAATTGCCACATCAAGCCCCATCAAGTACCCCATTATGTGTCCCATAAAGTGCCCGTAACAGCGTCCTTTTAATCCCTGCCCTGTAAGAGTCGGCCTGTTCACATCTCATATCTTTGCGCTTATGTCAGGGAAACCAATTGCAGTTCCTCCCAGCCGCAGATCCTGCCAGCTGCAGATACATCCAGCTGTCCAGGGCATGACTTGAGCGCCTCATCATGCTGTCCCTGCTATATATAGATCACTTACTGGTACATATAGCCGCAGCCGCTGCCTTGTACCACCGCTGACAGAGTCACACTGCAACGATGAATGTGTTACTGCATATATATGATCGTCTGGTAAGAGTTGACCTCACTGCTGGCCACTGACTTCAATACGCCGGGACATGCCAGGATACACGGGGAATTGCCGGGCATGTTATGGCGGCAAAGATTTCTACCACTGCTGCTTTGCCACTCATCCACGGCGAACATCATGCGCTCAGCTTCGGGGATCTGGCTCTGCCCCCATCAGCATGCGCTCAGCTTCGGGGCTCAGACCCTGCACCCATCAGCATGCGCTCAGCTTCAAGGATCAGCACCTGCCTGCAGCGGCCAGAGGTTCGGCAGAGCCTGGCTTTCCCGAAAGCATCTTGGATGGTGAGATTTGCCGCTTGAGACATGGGGCAATGGCGCATGCCCCGTTCAGGGACGCACAGACAACAGGTATCTGTCACAGCACTACAGCCATGGCCGCCAGCAAATGTGAGGTTGCAAGCCCAGTAACGGTCCTCCTCCCGGCTCAGATTCGGGCTGTGTCCTGGTTGCAGCCAAAGAGTGAACAGCATTCTTCCTAAGCACGTGAGCACCTGGTCTGGTTAATATCCGAACCAGTGCCCGCTGGGAGTCCTTTGCTTTGCCTCTCTGATCTGCAGCGCAAAGCCAGAGGCAGGGGGCAGCTCATATGCTTACTACCACGAGGATAAGTCGTAACTGCAGTACCTTTGGGGATAAGACATGAGTCTTGTGGCTGCCATCGGCAAACACTCCTGCAGCAATGTCACATCTGATAGCAGTTACATGCGCTTTCGCTGATGCCGGGCAAGCTCTCTGTCTGATTGCTCGTTTTGTCCAGATCCTGTGAGCTGAGCAATGAACGCATACAGGCAAACATGCGAGGAGGCTGGGTGGTGAGGCTGGCTGGTGAGACAGGCAGGCAAACATGCATGGAAGCAGGGAGGTGAGGCTGGCAGGTGAGACCGGCAGGCAAACATGCGAGGAGGCAGGCTGGTGAGACGGACAGTCTGGGATTAAGGCGGGCAGTGTTTTCGGCAAACAGCGGTGCTGCCGGACGGTTATGGGGCAGGTGATGCTGCCGACGTGTGGTTATGCTTGCCGATGTGAGGGTTGAGGTTTGTGAGTCAGCCCATTGCTTGCCTTGTTTGTGCTGCAGCTTCAGGCAAGTATGCCAGGAGGGACAGGGCGCTTGCTGGCAGTGGCCGGCAGGGCAGGCTGCATTGCACAGGGGCTGAGGCACAGGGGATTGAAGAGAGTGGCGCTGTGATGGGGATTGCGGGAGTTTGAGGCAGGAGTGCAGTACCGGGATCTTTTGCCGCCCCTGGCAAGCAGGCCTGGGTGCTTTTGCTTGTTTAACGATCGATCGGCAAATTTTGTCCGCTTTGTTTCTTTAAGGCTTGAAGCGCTCTGATAGATAAAAACGGACATGGGAGTGCAAACCGGCTTGGGGCAGGTGTTTTTCGGGCCGGTTCTGAGCCCTGAAAGTGCACATTTCTGCCCTGCTTGGCCACGGTTGTAAAAAGGCTTGCAATGGCATGCATATCGCATTTATCATGAGCATGGCAGCTACGTGATGGCCCCGTTGCTACGGGCCTTGAGCTGGCAATACATCAATACCTTTATGGCTAAAAATTTATCAATGTATTTCTGGCACACTAACTGCAAAGTCCTAAGTGCTAAGCATGAAAATAGCTGACTGCAATTTGCAGTATTCCGGTTCCGGCTCTATTTTCCTGGCTTGCTTAGAAGGAGCTTTTTATGTCCATTAGCAACGTTACCCACTCAAGTCCTATCGGTCTTGGCAATATCCTGAGCCGTACTCAGAATACTCCTGCCTCCCGACCAGGCGACTTTGCCGCTATTTTGCGCAATGCTGGTGGGGTAGAGCAGATTCAGGGTGTTAACCCTCAGCCAGTACAGGCTGTAGGGGCACGAGGTGTAAGTGCTGCATCTGCTTCAGATGTTGATCGTGCTAATTCTGCTCTGTTTGGCAACAACGGTGCTCACTTTGCGCAGCTTCTTGCCAGAGCAGCTGAGACCACTGTTTCCAGCAGCCAGGTTATTACCAGCTCCAGCGCTGCCGGTGCCACTGCACCTGCAGGTCAGACTGTTTCGACCTCTGCCGTCAGAGCCACTGATGCCCTGATGCGTGCCGAAGCCGGTGCTGGTTCCGCTGCCGCTCCTGCAGCTTTCCAGGGTGATAACATTGCCGCTCAGGCTGCCCAGATCGTCGGTGCACTCGACTCCGTAAAGATCATGGAAGGCCAGAAGGCCATGGCTATTGCAGCTCTGGAGGCTAACAGCGTAGTTGACCTTCAGGATAAGACCCTTGATTTCTCCACCATGCTCCCTCAGGGCATGAGATCATTTTTAAGTGACCTCAACTGTGGCAAGGGCGAGCTGAACAACTTCGTAAATGAGATGATCTTTGGCTCCAACAACGGTCCTCACGGCCAGAACGCTGCTGATTACTTCGGTACCTCCAGCCTGACCGGCTCTCAGTTAACCGAGCGTATGAACGGCCTTCTCAATGCTGCCAAGATTAATTCAGCAGATTTTAATGCTCAGGACTACAACTTCGTCCTGCGCAATGAGAGCAACAGCCTCGGCAACACCATTGCCGTAGCCAATGGCGCAGATTTACAGGAGCGCTCCATTGAGCGTGAGGTTAACAGCACTTTCCAGAGCGACATGGCTCTGATGCAGGTTCTGTCCCACACCAATAACCAGAGCGCAACAATTTTCTAAAGCACAAAGGCCCTGAAAACGGGGCCGGTGCTCTATATGCAGAGGCTGACATCCCTTACGGGGTGCCAGCCTCTGTTATTTCCGTTTTCGGCAAAAAATGTCCCTCCCGGCAAGCGGTCGCCCTGGCTGTTCCCGGCGACTGACCTTGCAGCCAGCCTTGTCATGGCTTAAAAGCCATTATCTACGGGCTGTGCGCGCCACTACCTCATCATGGTGCATCAGCAGGTGCTCACCGCCCGCTAAATCGTACCATTACCTCATAACATGACCCCGGCCCGCAGTCCCGCGTGAGCGACATCCCGCCTCATCAGCTGTTACCAGCAAGACAGCAGCATAGTCATACTGACCAGCCCGGCAGCCCGCATCAGTATTCTCAATCCAGCTGCCCTGTGCAGCTCCAGCTCCAGGTCCAGCTCCTGGAACAGGCATTGGGCTGTCTGCCTTTCCAAACACTGCCAGTCTCGACTGTCTTAACGTACCAGCTCGGTACGCATGGCATCTCCTTATCCCCTCTCTTATCACCTTTGCTATCCTGAAGCTGAACTGACTGCAGTTAATGCCCGTTGCACACCATGGTTAGAACGAGTGGGCTGCTGGCCAGGCAGGGGCTGGCCATGCTAAGAAGCCTCAGGCTTAAATGTATTCCCCAGGATGTGAGCTGCTACTTATGGCGTTGCGCCAGCAGGGATAAAGCTGGCCGGCTCAACTTGGTTTCATGTCAGCATGCGCGGACGGCTGAGACCAGTCAAAGTCATTGAACCAGACGCAGTACGGCACACATAGCATGGCACACAGTACAGCGCACAGTACGGCACACAGTACGGCACACAGTACAGAGAAACGCTACCTGTTACTGGTACAGGCAATACTCCTGTATGAAGTCTGAGTCATTATGGAGTGTGAGTTCTGATGGCAGTGACTTACTTTTCCCTGGGTGAGGGCCAAAGGCAGGAGCTGAAAGAAGAGTCTGGCGATCAGCTCATACAGATCACTTTATCAGCATCAAGTGGGGGAGTGGAGGTGGCTTTTGGGGGATGGCCTGGTGGGGAGAGCCTGTGCTGCGGAATGAGGCGGGCAGCGCCCGCGCCCTTGTAGCTGCCAGATGTCCGTATATCGTGGTCTGGCAGCGCCCGCGCAGGTGCTCTGACAGCGCCCGCACAGGTGATCTGGCAGCGCCCGCACAGGCGGGCGGGGCGGACTGACGGCCCTGAGGTTCGGGTCAGGGCAGTTTCAGTGATGTGGGGCAGGGGATGGGGCTGGGCTTAATTACTGTAACCCTTGAGAAGGCTGGCGCACTTGGCTGGCATGATGCGCTGCTTTTTCCTGGCTGTGGTCTTAGGCTGGCTCTGTGGAGGCAGGAACCAGCTCTCGAGCTCATAGCCGCAGCCTGTACCTTCTGGTACCGGTGCCTGAGTTATGCACTCCGGGCTGTCGAAAGGACAGGTCAGGCGTACGTGCATGTGGGCCTGGTGACCAAACCATGGGCGCAGCTTGCGCAGGAAGCCGTTGTCTTTATCGCCCTCGAAGACAGCGCACATGCGCTTTTTGATCATAGGGGCCACAAAGATACGATCCACGCGCGGATCAGAGGCAGCTGCCTTGATGTAAAGCTCTATGTCACGGGTAAACTCAGGCTTGATAGTGCTGCCACGCACTATGTAGACATCCTTGGGATTGCGCAGCTCTGCATCACTTTTGCGTGGGGCTGCAAAGTCAAAAGGCAGGTCCACATCAATGCCGGTATTGTGGGAGGCATGGTTGGATCGTGGGCCATACGGGCCGCCCAGGCTGCGGGAGATATCGCCAATGAGCAGCGGTGGCAGTCCCATCTGGGTGGTGCGGGCACGCAGATCCTGAAGGTACTGCATCATCATAGGATGGCCGTAGTTGCGACCTTTGGCCCAGCGCTGCAGCTGAAAGTCCTGATGCTCATCAGTGAGCATGTCAGCACCGGCAATACATCCTGCTGAGGTAGTACCGTAAATACGGGTTGAGGATCCTGTGTAGGGAGTAAATGGTCCGTGGTATTTGTATCCCTGCAGGGTAGCAAGCTCAAGGGCACGGCTCAGGGAAGAAAAGTCGTTATAGGCTGGAGGGTTTTTGATGAGCAATATGCTCTGAGTATATTCCCTGGCTGTCTCGCCCTCATCCTGGGCTGATGAGGAGCAGGCAGTGATCATAAGGGCCATGGCTCCCACAGCTGTAAGTCTTGCAGCTGCAGCAGCGGCTCGTCTTAAAAGAGCTGAGGATCTTACAGCAGAAAAAGCATCCGCAGATAAACAGCTGGACTTTTCTGCCTTGAGATGAGCGTCACCGTATGTACGGGACTGTGAGGAAGAATAAGAGCATGGGGCAGGCTCACAGGCAGAGTGAGTACCCTTACAAAGAGAGATAAATAAAGGCATTGCTCAATAAAGCCTCAGAAATAAAGAGAGAAAGTGACCTTAGATTATAAACTCAAATTGGCAAAATAATGGCCTGCAAAGAAAAACTGCATCACCCAAAATCGCAGCCTGGCCTGCTAATCACCACAGTCATGCTCAACAGCCTGTCGACTGGCTGTTTACGAGTCAAAGTACCTTGCTGCGCCAGTACCGATCTGTCTTTATCTAAACTGTTTTAGTTATTGCAATGTGATGCTTATTAATCTCGCCGCCTGCCCTGCATCTGCAGCATTGCCACAATAGTCTTGCAACCTCTTACACTGCATCTTTGAGCTGCCTGAATTTTTCTTGAGCTCAGGATCTGACAGCCGGCATTTCAGGCATAGCAAAAAGCTGCACAGTACATGGTCATAAACTCTAAGTCCACCACGCATCTCCAGGTACTGCAATACCGGCGGGTCATAATCATAAATGCTTTATAAAACAGTATGGCTGTGATTATGCCCACACAACATCAGGCACAGTGATAATGTCTCCATACAATCAGGCAAAGTCACGCTGCGCAGCAGCTGCCGAAAGCATATCAACCAGACGAGCCATGCCCAGGTGCTAAGCCAGGTTGAGCTCCTGCCTGATAACAGTCTGTCCCCGTGTCCACATGTTCCCAGTCCCCCCGCATCCTGAATTACGCTCCCCTCTGCGCAGTTACCTGTCCTCAAGTCTGCATTCGGCAGCCAGCATCCATCGCCTGCACCCAGCGTACAGCGCCGCAGCCCGCATACAGCGCTGCAGCCCGTATCAGGCGCCAGCAGTGCCTGAGCTGCCGTACTGGACCAGGAAAGTGCTGCAGCCAAAACGGGCTTAAATCCAGGTTAAAAGTTCAAGTGAGATTATCTGTTAGTAACATTTCAAAGAAAATTTGAACTCCATCACAAACTGGCGTTTCGAAAATTAGTTTGTGATCGAGATCAAATTTTTGGAAAAAGCTTGCCTGGAGAAGAAAAAGGGCCTGTTTATCAGTGCTTAACACGCAATTTTCCATCAGGGAAAAACAGGGGCGAATTTAGTGTGACATGGCTCAAATTTTTGCCCGGAAAAGAACGTGTTTCGTAAATCGAGGTAGATCTGCAATTTGGATAATGATTGCAACGCCCCGGCAGCTGGCACTGCTATATTGATTCTGGCTCTGGGGCAGCTGCCTTACAGCTTCGTCCGGCTCCAGTCAGGTCAGCGCCAAAGCCCAGGCTACGTGAGCATGGGATTCTGTACTGACTGCATAGCCATGACCACAGCAGAGAGCAGCCTGACATCAGATGCCCTATCTGAGCAGCAAACATAAGGAGGCTGGTAGCCGGACCGTAAGGTCAGGCCACAGCTCAGAGCTGCGTGCCATAACCTGTCTTTAAGGCTCCACAAACATAAGGAGGCAGGATGCCGGCCCACATGGTCAGGACCTCCCTGACAGTCAACGGGTCTTGTCCGTCTGGTAATACATAAGGGGTTCATTGGCTATGGCCCATGTTTCAGGATAACAGTAATGAATGGGCCATGGTCCATTGTTCAGGATAACAGTAATGCATGAGCTCGGGCTCATGCTCTTTTTGGATAACAGTTATGAAAGCAATTAACAGTAAAGCGCAAATCTCTGCCAGTGACCTCAGAGCTGATGGATCTCTGGAGTCACGGCTATCTTGCCGCTCCCCTTCCTGTTGTGTTCCTGCTTCAGGCAGTATGGCCGTTCGCTCTGATTTATGTGGCAGTCAGGACCATGTTGCCGGGCAAAGTACTGCAGCTGAGTCTGAGGCAGAGGCTGAGGTTGAGCTATCTTATCTGACAGCGGCTGACCATATACAAAGCAAGGACGTAAATCCTGGGGTCGTGGACCAGGAGCTGGACATAGCAAGGCTTACTGATCTCTATGACAGCCTGTTTATGTCAGTTTCTTCCGGCTCTGAGCGCAGGAGCCATGAGCGGGGCTGTGTATCAGCAGGCGGCAGTGTGGGAGCAGCTGACAGTTCATCGGCTTTGCTCAGCATCAGCCGCAACAGCCTGATATCTGGACAGCTTGATAACTGCTGTGAACTGAACCTTGATCTTGATGAGAGCGGCCGTAAGGTCGGTGCTGTGGAATGCTTTTTATCGGCTGCGCTGCGGCTAGCCAGCCAGAGCAAACTTACAATTAAATCTGCAGCTGATGGTGATTTTACATTTGTATGTAATGGTGAGCAGGACAGGAGCAGCTCTGAGCTGACAAAAGCCGATACGGTCAACACCCTTAACCAGGAGTGCCTGATTGACGCAGGCACTGAGGCAGCTGCCGCAGCTGCAGAGTTATCTTCGCCTGCACCAGAACCTGCTGACCTGTCTGCATCTTTGCCTGCAGCTGTGTCCCTGTTAGTGTCTGCTGCTGCGCAGACGGATGACAGCGACTGTGCCTGTGCCTGTGCGGATCAGGAACAGCATGACGAGAGCGCTGACAAAGCCCAGTGCGCTGAGGCTGCAACATCATTTGATCTCAGTACACTTACTGATGCAGACGGCAAAGATGCACAGGTTGCTCTGATAGAGCATTATGATGATTGCGAGTCTGCACTGGACTGTGAGGACAGTGCCGTCTTAAGGGATAGCGTAACTGAGTGCTCTCAGGCCTTACATGACAGTGTTCTGGGGGCCGATGATGAGTCTTATCTCATCAGCTCCTGCAGTGATGCGTACTTTTACGGACTGCAGACGGCTGATCCATACAGTGATCATGACCTTTTTGCTGTTGATGAGCTCTATGGCTGTGCTCTGCTCTCAGGTGAGCCGGGCCAACAGCCAGTGACTGGAGCTGAGTCCGTGACTGTGACAGAGGCAGGGGCAGTGACCGGTGCCTTGGCAGGGTCAGTGACTGGGGCCTTTGCAGTTCCTGTGTCTGCGACCGTGTCTGTGTCCGAGGATCAGTCAGCTGCTGGAGGGGAAAACAGCACTGTCCTGCTGCAGCTGCCTGAAGGTCTGTGCTCAGCCAGCTGTGTTTCCCCTTCAGCTTTAAGCACTGCCTCATGCGCCCGCTATCTCAATGACAGCACTGGCCGTCAGATTCATGCTGCCTGCAGCGTAAGTCACTGTCCGGTAATGTCTGGTGTGGATGAGGGCTGCGCCGCTGCCCTGGTCAACGACGCTGAGAGCAATAACAGCGCCGCCGGGGATGCCAGTTGTGTCCACAGTCATGACAGCCAGCTGGAGCACAGCTGTGATAACAGCCTGGCTCAGGGCAGATTCACTGAGCCTGTCACTGGCAGCTGTTCCGGGACCGCTGCAACAGAGCATAAGGAGAAGACACAATTTTGTGCAGAGACACAAAATGTGCTTGACACAGAAAGCTCATGCGCTCTAAAGTATTTTATAAAGTCAGACAATGCAGCTGATTTCACAGCTGATAATAAGGAGTCCCATCACTCAGCAGCGCTGCATGGCGGATGTGCCGCCGACCGTGCCTGCACCAGTGACCTTAAGGTTGATTTTGCTCCCCAGGCATTTACCTCAAACTCAAGCGCATCAGGCTCGGAACAGGAGCAGACTGCGGCTATTAATCGTCGTCGCTCCTTTCAAGGCTCACGCTGGTGGGGCGGAGTACTTAAAGTCTGCAATAAGCTGCTCCTGCTTGCTGACTGTGCCGGTATTAACACCTCAGCACTGCGCAGCCGTATTGGCCGCATGAGCGTGCAGGCATAAGCCGGGAGCTCCTGAATGTCCCTGGCGGTAAGATAACAGCGCGGACCACTGCTAAGATTAGGTTAAGCAGGAGACCTGATGGCCCATGACCTTACAGTGAGAGGTGATCTCCCGGTTATACCTTTGACCCTATATGAAAAGCCGGGCGCCTGCAGCGCCTGAAAACCTGCCGCCTGATGCGCGGCTTTGAGATAACAGTCAGCCTTTATTATTCAGTCTGACCACCACTTTTCCCATTTCTGCAATCTGCACCTGCAACCTGCAGCCAGCAAACTGTGCCTTGTGCCGCCAGCCTTACCATAATCTCTGGTGGGCCCTGCATGAGCACAGTGCTCTGCCGCTACAGTCAAAGCGTAAGCTGCAGAGCTGATCTTTACCTGCTTTGCCGACAGAGCAGGTAATTAATGACAGCCAGGCTGACAGGGCCATATGCCGGTCAGAGAGATAACAGGACCCTGGCCGTGCCATGCTGCAGGTCAGTCAGATAACAGCATTCAGGCCGGGCTTTACTGCCGGCCGGTGAGATAACAGCAACCTGGCAGGGCTTTGCCTTGGACCGGTGAGATAACAGCACCCTGGCCGTGCCACGCTGCAGGTCAGTCAGATAACAGCATACAGGCCGGGCTTTACTGCCGGTCGGTGAGATAACAGCATGCTGATGGGCCTTAAGGCCGGTCAGCGATCATTTCCATGGTGGAATTATGTCCAGTAAGAGAACAGTACATAAGGAGCAGCGTCACGACGCTGATCAGGCTTTTGCCATCAACCTGTCTGCTCATCTCAGTGCCTGCAGCACTGACAGAGCAGATTCGCATCTTCCGGCAAAGTCATCTTCCTGCGCAGGTCTGAGCGACGGCCTGAAAATCGAACAAACAAATCAAGGAGTTTATCCAATGGACAAGTCATCTGCTTTCAATCATCACTCTGAGTTTGCCATGGGCCCTGGTGCCGCTGTTGAGGGCCATGCCGGCCATGACAGCCATGCCGGCCATGAGGGCCACCAGAGCCATGGCGCAGGCCATGAGCTTTGTGGTGCGGGCGCTGCCCTGGACGGCTGGCCAGACAGGGCAGGCAGCGCTGGCCGTGCCCGTGCGGTCCGTGGGGCAGCTGGTGGCCGCAGGGGCAGAGGCGGTCTCTGTGAGGGCGTGATGGGCCGTGCCATGGCGCTGCTGCGCACTCCTCTGGCCCGTGCTCTGGGTACGGTAGTGGCCGCCGGCATGGGCACCATGGTCATGGGCCAGGCTCATGCCGCCAATGTAAATCTGCCTGATCTCAACAAGGCATGGAATGCCACTATCCAGCGCAATGACACCTCAGTGAGCGCCATGACTGTGGTCTCAGACAAGAGCAATGCCCTGCTTATCTGGGATGACTTTAATGTGGCTGCCGGAAGTCACGTCTACTTCAAGGCCGCCAGAGACCAGCCTGTATCCTTCCTCAATGTGGTCAAGGGACCAGGACGAACCAGTATCGATGGTCACGTGGTAGGTCAGAATGACAATATCAATTTCTATCTGGTTAATCCCAATGGTGTCAGAGTAGGCACCACAGGCTCTATTGAGGGAATGAAGAGTACCTATCTTGGTACCTCCCGTCTCAGTCAGCAGACCCTGGACAGGTTCAAGGACGGTAATGCCGCTCCTGTTGGCATGAATGCCCTGCCTGAAACCCTGGCCATGGGCGATGTCAAACTCTATGGCAGCGTGCACAGTGCCGCTATCAAGGTCAATGGCGATCAGATTGTCATTGGCGAGATAGAAAAGGTGCTGCCGTCCACCACTGCAGGTGACGTGCTCGAGCTGCACAGCGGCAAGGGCCGTATCGACATTGGCGGTGACATCGACAGTGTGCGCCTTGACAGCCGTCCTCAGCAGAATGGCGCAGCTGACAATAAGGACAGTCTTGCCGGCAGCACTGCACCGGGACGCAATGCCGTAACCTACCGCGAGCTGCTCAGGGTCAATGGTCTTAAGGCAGCTGCCAGGGGTGATATCAAATTCAATGGCACTCATGACAGTGGCAAATTCGTCGACCATTCTGCTCAGCAGGCTGTTTACAATGCCGATGGTTTTTACAATGCCTTTTCAAAGAACAGCTCAGGTGACTACTGGCTGACCGATGACATTACCCTTGATTATGAACGCGACAGCATGGGCGCGCTTAACAAATCCTTCTCAGGCACTTTAGACGGTGCTTTCCACACTGTGACTCTGACCGGAAAGGTCAGGGACTCCTCAGGCAGCACTGTGACTGGCAACCGTAATCACGGTCTTTTTGCCAGCCTTGATGGCGCTGAGATCAGCAATATGAAAATCATGACGGACGGCCTTGCTCTTGACAGCTCACTTCGCGGTCAGGACTTCAACTTTGGTCTGCTGGCAGGAACCATCAAGGACAGCACTCTTGCCAATGTTGAGATAGACAGGGCTGATGTTCGTATCTCTGCTGCCTCAGCAGGTTCCGGAGATTATATGGGCGCTCTGGCCGGCCGCATTGAGGGCAATAACAGCTTTACAGCCGTCATGAGTTCATGGAGTGATAACACAGCAAATCAGCTGGGCTCACGCAATGGTCTTAAGGCAGGTCATTTAACAGGTTCAAACAGCGGCATGGTCCAGGGACTTATGGTCGCAGGTACTGGCAACAGGGCACTTGCAGCTGTGGGTGAGGGCAATGCTGATGGTATGGCTTCATCATTTTCCGAGGCCTGGAATAAAAGCCTTGAGCAGATGACAGCCTCAGGACTTTCTCATGACGAGGCTCTGGGCCGTCTGCATTCTGTATGGGCCACCTCAGGATCAGCTCATGACGGTACCCTGGCCGGTCGTGACAAGGGCTTTATGAATGCCTTCTACATTGAGGACTTTAACTTCATGTACGATGGCAAAAACCACAACTATGCCGATCTGGTCAACAACGAGGGCTTTGACATTAACAATGTGCTGACCCTTGTCAATGGCACCTCCTGGGATCAGAAAAATGCCGGTCAGTGGGGCTTTGAGTTCACCACCCACAAGGACAATCAGGCCGGTGGCCATGATTACTTCTTCACCTATGCTCATGCCGGTGATACCTGGGACAGGGGAGCAGGTGGCAGCGCCGATCTGCAGATACGTAACGATCGTGTCGACTCTATTGGCGGTGTGGGCACCCTCAATATCAACAAAAAGCCTCTGACCATAGCCCTTAAGGATCAGGTCATTACCGAAGGTCAGCTCCCTGATCTCACTGTCGGCGGCAATACCCTGGTAAACCCTGGTGATATCAGTGCCTCACTTGCTGACGGTGACAGCCTTGCCGATCTCAATCTCACCCTCAAGGCCGATCCTGTGACCGGCAAGATTACCGCCTCATATAACAATGGCAATTACGACATCACCATAGTCGATGCCAGATTAAGTGTCATTGCCAAACCGGTACAGCCTGAACCTCAGCCGCTGCCACAGCCACAGCCGCTGCCTCAACCGGCACCACAGCCACAGCCGGACCACGGCAATGTCCCATCACTGCCTGCAGTACCATCACTGCCTGTACAGCCTGATAACAATGACAGCAGCTCCATGGCCGCTATTGACCATGCCGCCGGCGTTGAGACCCGCTGCCAGAACTGCCATACCCTGAGCAGCGCCGACCTGGGCTCTGCTCTGTGGCTTACTGACAATACAGTGCTGGACCTTAGCGGTATTGATTACACCTTGAGTATCTTCGCCGCCCTCAACTCAGGCGCAGCTCCTGAAAATGCAGGCAAGTGGCTTCTGACCAGCGGCCACGACCAGCTGGCTGCCACTGACAGTGCCGCCCCATCTGACAGGCAGGGCATGGGCAGTAACACAGCCTCTGCCTCAGGTACCACCACAGCCAGCACTGGCAGCGGCACCCTCAGTGGCACTGCTGCCATGGCTGAGCCAGCCACTGCCGCTTCAGCCTCTGAGCCGGTCACTGCAGCTGCCGCAACTGGCACTGAGCGTCCAGGCGGCTTTAGAGCCTCAGCCCTTGCAGCTGCCCAGAAGCTGCCTGGTGGAGCCACTGTGCTTAAGGGCCTGAGAAGTGCCTTTGAGTACCTGGGCCTTAACAGCAGCAAGGCCGAGCCAGTACGCAACAGCTAAAGGCCGGGCACGTACTCAGCCCACTGCACGGCCCACTGCACGGCCCACAGCCTCAGCCCACTGCACGGCCCACAGCCTCAGCCCACCGCACGGCCCACAGCTCAGCCCACAGACTCAGCCTGGTCAGCGCCCCAGGCCGCGCCGGCTGGCATGGTATAGCAATGCTTCGGGGCGGCCCCGCTGCCTGAGCTCACTGCGGGCCTCATGCTCAAGGGGCGCGGGAGACGGTGAGGTCGGTGGCGGGTGCCGGCAGCTGGTTCAGAGCGCGCTGCGCGATTATTTTCAGCCCTGTCCGGGCATTCACGTGGTAAGTTTTCGCAATGAATAACTGACCCGGGGATGCCCGGACAGCTTTTTATGGTGGTGCAATATGGCGGCTTATGCGTATGAAGGTGAGGGTCTGTGGCAGGCGCGGGCGCCTGATCGGCAGGCGACAGTGTTATGGGTCAACAGGGCGCTGTCAGCGTGCAGGAGCGGCCCTGACAGTCCTGTGTTCCATGGTATGTGCACTGCACAGGCATGCGGTCGGGCGTCCAGACAGTGGGATTTAGACTTGCTATAATGACCTGACTTTTAGCAATTACTATGGTGAGCTCAACTTGCTTATGCAGCCTGTAAAAATACTGGAGTATCTCTCCTGGCCCTTTCTGGCCCTGTTTTCACGACGATTTTATTATGATGTCCTGATTAAAATGAGAGGAGCCGGCCTGCGCTACCTGCTGCTTTTCAGCCTCGCTCTGGCCCTGCCTGCCTCTTTTCAGGTCAAGGAAATTCTCAACCGCTTCAAGACTCTGGATCTGTCAACTGTAGTAGCTCAGATTCCGGCAAGCAATATCTCCCCTGAGGGTGTACTGACCCCTGCCGATCCTGCCAATACCGAGCCCTTTTTAATCAAAAACAGCAGCGGTGAGGTGGTAATGGCATGGAATCTGGAAAACAAAAGGATAGATGGTGAACCGATTCACGTCCCTATCACCATTGCCTCTCATGCTGCCATTATCGATACTACCGATGGCACCATAAGTGTCCCATGGACCTCGCTTTATGGCTCATCAGGTGCCCAGTTTGAGCCTCTGGCTGCCGCTCAGGTACTTGATGAGGCCTTTAATGCCAGTATAATTCTGGTCTGGCTGGTGGTGGGCGTAAGAATTCTCTTTTCCATGACCTTTGTGGTGCTGGCCGCCGCCATTTTGACCCGCGTCTTCATGCCTGTAGTGGTCAGAGTGCGTGTCCCTTTTACGGTAGTACTGCGTCTTAATGCCTTTGCCAGTTCAGTGGTGGGCTTTTTTATGCTGGCCCAGTTCTTCCTGAACATGTCCGTGTCCTATCTGCTGCTGTGCGCCGTGCCGGCCGTATACTGCCTGTCCTTCCTTGGCAATGTACGCCGTGTGCTCGACAATTCAGTCAACAGCGTAGATTACGCGCTTAACAGGAACAATCCTTTCTACATGTGGTTTGAGGCCCGCAGCCGTATTGATGAAAACGGTAATATCGAGCGCAGCCCAGATTACTGGAGCCTGTCACCTGAGGATCAGGCACGCCGCCGCAACAATCTGCAAAACTCTTTCCGCAACAATGCCCAGCATACAGTAAACTCTGCTTTCCACTCCGACATGGGCAGTCACTGGTCACAGGGCGCTCATGGTGGTCAGCAGCAGTCAGGTCAGTCTCAGGACTCCTGGTCGGGCGCCCCACAGGACCGCAGGGATGATGACGATCATCCTCATCAGACAGGTATCAGCCCTGATGATGACTCCCGCTCCTTGGACAATGACAGTGACGGCCCGGGTGAGCACAATGCTCAGGAAGGCAAGACTCCTAATCCTTATATTTTTAACGATCAGACCGGCGCTGATGACCCTGTCTTCAAGGAGCACATGGAAAATGCTCCTGAGCGTGGACAGGTACGCTCCGGAGCCAAGGGTGAGGATTCAAGCTTCACCCCTTAATCAATTACAGTTGCTCACTGCAAAAAGCCCGGCCCCGCCGGGCTTTTTCATGCCTGCGCTCTGCCATGCAGCTGCAGCTGGCTGCGCCCTGCTGCAGCAGCGCTGACGGCTGCACTGCAGCTGCATGGCCGGGTGTGCTGCCATGGTTTGAGCACAGGGTTTTGTGACAGGGACAGGCAAGAAAGATTTTGCGCTTTGAGCGGCCATAGGTTAATATTTGCCCATATGATGGCCCTGCTGTCCCCCTCACGGGAGCTGCCAGGTTCAGCAGATGCCCTGAGGCCGTACAGGCATGGCTGCAGGATCTTTGCTGACAGAACTGAGGAGCAGTACCGCCCGGTATGGATAGCCATAAGTCAGCTCAGCGGGGCGGTGCTCAGTTAATCTATCTGTTTGGAGGTAATGTGTTGCGCAAGATTGCAGCTGCTGCGGCTTTGGCTGGAACAATGACCGTAATGACCAGCGCCCAGGCTCTGGTTCTTGAGTGTAAGAATGTGGCCGATGTCCCTATTTCCGTGGCCGTTTCCTACCTTGACTACGATGGCAAGACCTGGATGGTAGAGGGCTGGTACAATCTTGATGCCGGTGCCCGTGCCAATATCGAACTGGACAGCTCCAACGATATTTTCTATATCTACGGAGAGTTCAAGGGCAATCACGAGGTATCAGGCGGCAATGGCAGCCTCGACCTGCCTGTCTACTACCGCACCTTCAAATATGTGCATGGCCAGAATCAGGCCCGTCCGGACGCTTCCGTATCCTTTGTCCGTGGTGTGGCAGCCAATGGCGTTGCCCAGATTTCTTTCGGTCCTATCAGCCAGTAAGGCCGGCAGCGACTGCAAAAACAAAGCCCTGACAGGACTGTTCCCGTCAGGGCTTTGTTCATTATGGCAAGGGCAGGCCCGGCCGCAAGCTCCACCTGGCTCATGGGGCATGGCCCAGGCAAGGGTCCTGGCAAATCCACGGGCGGCCCGGCCGGCCGGGCGCAGCGCGACGCGGCTGCGCACTGCGCAGCAGGGCGGCTTACTTGCAGCGCTCGCCTTCGCGCAGCCAGATGCGGGCCATTTCCAGATTGGTATCAAAGTCCATGGCACCTCCGGTAAAGCCGGCACGGTGAACGAAGATAGTGCCGCTAAGACCGGTAGCTGCGTCCAGAGCCTCAAAATCAAGGCCGCGCCATGACTTAGGGGCGGTGAGCTTGTTCTTGAAGCGCTCGGCTTTGGAAAATGGCAGGGACTGCACACGCCAGCCGCGCTTGCGATCTGGATAGACAGCCAGCATGCAGTTTTTGAAGGCATCAAAGTTGGCCAGCACTGCCTGAGTCCATGGCAGCTTCTCGTGCATGATGAGGATTTCACCGCCGTCGTAAACAGACATCACGCGGGCAATTCCCAGCTCAGTGTACAGGGCATTTACAGCTGCATTTATGAGCAAGTTCTTGAGCATCTTCACTGTGTTCATGAAGTTTCTGTCCTGCTCGGCACCTGAGACATTGGGCAGATTCTGCATGGCTACCAGATAGGCAATGTCAGGGGAGTAGCGGTAGAACTCGTTGAGCTCATCCATGACGCGCTGCTCGCCTTCATTGTTGACGGCCACATTATCGGCAAGCCAGGTGTTGAGCTGACCATTGTCATTGAGATCAACGGCATACATCACTTCACGGTCAATACGCTCACGGGCAGCAAGGAAGATCTCGTCGGTAAGCTGCTGGCGCTGCTCGTAGGTCATGAAGTCCTGAGCAATCTTGCGCATGTACTCATCGCCAAACTTGAGCCACATCAGACCGGCTGTGGCGTAGTTGATGCCATTAGGGCGGCTGAGGTTGAACTCATTGGAATGGTGATCAAAATGCCTGTCATCATTGATGCCTGAGACATCAATGATGATATCAGCTGTTTCCAGACGCTGAGGATCACGGGAACGAATGACCTCAGAGCGCTCATGAATATAGGAAATTACAGCGCAGGCCAGTGTTTCGTCAGCGTGAAAGCTACCGTCATGAGTTGCAATTAACACAGTCTTCCCCTTAGCAGTCCACCACCGGTTTACTGCGCAAAATAAAAGTCACAATCTGACCGGTCCTGACGGGCCTGAAAGTCAGCTCTGTATGCTACACAGATTTAAGGCATACAGGTCCGCTAATTTTAGCATTCATTAGCCTTTGTTGGGGCAGGGGCCGATTTTTTATCACCTCTGTCAGGCAAATGCACCACCCCCGCACAGCCAGGCCATGCACGCCCGGCCCGACATGGCCGGACCCGCCGGCCGGGCATGTTCCGGCCGGATCGGGGCGCCCAGTGCGTACTGACCCGGCCCGGCAGGACCATGACTGCCCGGGGCCTGACTGGCAGCCTGTCCCTGCCAGACAGGCAGGCTGCCTCTGCCTGGGCATTGATTAAAAGCTGCATATTTATGGCTGTCAGAGGCGATCTGGAGTACAATGCATGGTCTTTTTGCCCGCAGCCGGGCAGCGGCCATAACAGCCAGGCTGCCATGGACAGCGCGCAGGCTTGCGTACAGTGCGCCCACCTGCGCCCGAGCCGGCAGCGCAGCCGGCGCCGCTCCGGGCCCTGGCACCCTGCGGCTTACAGATTCCGGAGCTTAAAGCTCAGTATTCTGCGCTGCACCGCCTGCCCTGAGCATAACGGGACAGTACCAGCGGTGTATCGTAAGTGTCCTGAGGCAGTGACTGTAAACAGCTGCGGCAGGGGGCTGCAGGCATATGTGTTTTCTTTATGAGGAAAGATTAAGTGGCTTATAAACTTGACCGAATCTATCTGGCCCCAATGGAGGGCGTGGCAGACGCCCCTATGCGTAAGGTTCTTACCCATTATGGAGCCTGGGATGCGTGTACCTCCGAGTTTATCCGCGTCACCACTGAGGTTTTGCCTTATAAGACCATTTTGCGCGATGTTCCTGAGGTTAAGGAAAACGCCCGTACTGCCTGGGGCTGCCCATGCCGTGTGCAGCTTCTTGGTGATGAGCCTGAGCCTGTTGCCAAGACTGCCCTGCGTGCTGTTGAGGTGGGCGCTCAGGCCATTGATCTCAACTTTGGCTGTCCGTCACGCTTTGTTCATCACGGCGGCTCCATGCTCTTAAAGGAGCCTGAGCTGCTGCACCGCATTGTCAGCCGCGTGCGTGAGGTGCTCGACCCTTCCATTCACCTGTCAGTCAAGTTCCGCATTGGCTTTGCTGATGCCGCCGAACTGCCTGAGATTGTCAGGGCCCTTGCTGTTGACGGTGTGGATGAGCTCATCATGCATGCCCGTACCCGCAAGGATCTCTACAAAAAAGAGGCCCTCAACTGGCCTGCCATTGGATCAGTGCTGGAGCTGTGCAACAACATCCCTGTAGTGGCCAATGGCGACATTCTCTCCTATGAGACCTCTCAGGAATGTGCCCGCATTACCGGCACTGACCGTCAGATGGTAGGCCGTGCTCTCTTTGCCATTCCCAACATCCCTCAGGTGCTGCGCGGTGAGGAGCAGCCATGCTCCATGCAGCATGTAATTACCGTAGCCTCTGAGCTTGGTCAGGAGCTGCAGTCACGCAACTATCCTGAAAAATCAGTGATGGACAGACTAAAGCAGTTCCTTGGTTATGCCCAGAAATACAATGCCGCCTGGACTTCATTCTTCCGCATCTTCTGCCGTTCTCAGAGCATTTTTGAGGCACAGCAATTGCTTGAAAAGTTCAGCGCCTCACTGGATGTCACTTCGGCGACAGAAAGCGATGAGCTCAGCGCTGCTCAGGCCGCTCTTGAGCGCATTATTCCGGCCGCCGCCGTCGGCGCCTCACCTGCCGAGCAGGCCGCAGCCGTAGCCGCCGCAGCCCCGGCAGCCGCCGCAGCATCAGCTGCCGCCGCCGTCGGCACCGCAGGCGCAGCCGGTGACATCAGCGCCCGTGAGCTCAATGAACTGTGCCCTGAGGGCTGCACCGGTCAGCGTGCCGCTGCTCCTGAGCCTCAGGCTCCGGCAGCTGCCCCGTCTGCAGCAGACACTGGCGCCGGCGGCCGCAAGGTTACCAGCCTGGAGCGCTCACTGATTTTCGGTCTTTAGGCCTTACGGCCAGGTAAGCCTTATGCCACAGGCAAGGCCCTGCCCTGCCAGGGCAGGCCAGGGCCTGCCAGTGCGAAAACCGGGGCGCGGGCTCGTCGCCTTGCAGTCCCCGGGAGCGGTCCGGCGGGTGCCTTTATGCCCCGCCATGGCGCACGGCGGCGCGTGCCTTTATGCCCCGCCATGGCGCACGGCGGAGCGTGAATCCGGGGCAGATATCAGGCTTTTTCTGATCACGGCCCCGCATTTGGCACAAATACTTAGCGCCCTTGCATAAAGGGCGTTACAATACAGTGCACATTTTGCTGCACTCCGAGGTCTACGCCCCCGGTACCGGTACCGCCCGGTCAGCAGTGCACTTATGTTATTCGGTTTTTGGAAGCTGACAGGCACCGGCCTTTTGCCAGTAACAATCAGACAGCATTGTCAGACTCTTCTTTTCAGTTTTCCTGCCAGTAAGGGCCCTGTTAACTGCAGGGAACCGGGGCAGAGCTGTATCACTGCGGTTCAACCCTGCCTGACGCTGACGCTCTGCGAGTATTCAGCTGCAGACAAGTACCTGCATTAAGACAAGTACATGCCCTGAGCAGGGCACGTGCAGTCCTCATGCGATCTCAGGTCAGGGAATACAACTTTTCATAGGGAATTACAGGATGGCTTTAATAATGGCTAAACTTTCACGCAGATTATCCAGATTTGCCTCTGTCGTGGCGTTAAGTGCCGCTGCCCTCGGTGCAGGTGCTCCTGCCATGGCAGATATCAACATCGGCAAGTCCATTGACGAGGCACATTACAAGTACATGATGAATATCGTGCCTGTATACTTCCCTGCTGTGCCTTTTGGCTGGTCTGTCGGCATCCAGGACAATGTTGTCACTTACGTCAATCAGAGTGGCAAGGGTCCGATGAAGAACACCGCCATCAAGATGCGCTATACCCGCAAGACCGCCAGTATGGATGCAGCAAAATATATGGACTATTACGTCCATAATCACTCCTGCGCTGACAAGGAAATGCAGGGCAAAGGCTTCTATACCACCTCCTGTATCAATACCAACACCTTTACCATAATAATTGGTGAGGTCAACAACATGTACGTCATCGAGCTTACCGGTGAGTACAATTCAGCCGCCCGTGCCATTATCGAAAACTATGTAGGCAGCATCGTCCGTGGCAAGCGCGTCTTTGCTGACCGTGGCATTGGTGAGCTGCAGGTATTTGGCGACAATGCTACCCCGGTACAGATTCCAAAGGATGAAGAGAAGAAGGCTGGCGGCCACTAACAGCACCTGAGCCCGCCTCTGCAGGCTGTCTGCCTGGCAGGCTCAGCCGCCCGCTCCTGGGCACTGCATCTGCCTGCAGCTGCAGGCAGCCTGAAAAAGAACCCGGCTGTACCCTTTAGAGGGTGCAGCCGGGTTCTGTGCTTTAAGGCCTATGCCGCATGACCGGGCCGGAGATGGCCCGGTCGGTCGCCGGCACCGCGCGCCATTATGACCGGGCCGGAGATGGCCCGGTCGGTCGCCGGCACCGCGCGCCATTATGAACGGGCCGGAGATGGCCCGGTCGGTCGCCGGCACCGCGCGCCATTATGAACGGGCCGGAGATGGCCCGGTCGGTCGTCGCGCACCGCGCGCCATTATGAACGGGCCGGAAATGGCCCGGCCGGTCGATGGCACCGCGCGCCATTACTGCTCGGCGCGCTGTGCGCGTCAGCGGGCATCGGTGATGTGGATAAGCTTTCTGAAAGCGTCTGGCAGAGAGTACTGCAGATCCTGAGCTGAGATCATGATGTCGGCCTGGTCGAGATTATTAATGGCCCATTCAGAGCGGTACATAGCCGGATAGACCATGATGGACCTTTTGTTGCAGTCCACACCCGTGACCGTCAGGGCTTGAGGTATGAGCATGGCTCCGGCATCGTTGATTATGCCGGTAAGCGGAGTTAGCAGACGGCTTTGCTCCTTAGTGCTCAGAGGCTGCGGCAGTCTGTTGTACACACAGTAGTCAATGAGGTCCAGTGCGGCACGGCGGTCAAGCAGTGAGTGCACAAAGCGGTTGTAATAGTGCTTGATGCAGTCATAGCAGGCACTCTGGCACTGGCAGCCTGAGAGCAGATCGCGGACAAAGGAGATCATGGACATGATCCTGTCCTGCAGGCTTACGGCATAGCCGGCGCCTGATGACAGGCTGTCATAGAGGAATATGTCCAGAATCTCGGTACGGCTGTTGAGATCGCGGCGGCGGCGGATGCCCGTAACCAGCTCGGTAAATTCGATATCAAGCTCATGACAGGCCGCCAGACGCAGGGCCTCGGCCATGGTCTGACCTGCCCTTTTGAGCCAGTGCTCGGTGTCCACAATATCAGGATCAAAGCTCAGCTCCAGTACCAGCATGTCGGTGATGAAATCAAAGCCCAGGTCCACATCGGCAAATTCATGGCGGCAGAAGGCCGGACGGCCGTTGCTGCCGGTTACCGGACTGTTGATACGCTTCTTTTCAATCTTTTCGGCTCCGGGCATGGCTACACCGCAGTTTCTGCATACCTTGAAACCCCGGCCGTCAGGACCACGGTTGACCATGATGATGCGCTGATTGTCACGTACGGCCATTTTGATATGGCGGCACTCATCAAGCTTCTTCATGTCATCAGCCTCAGGCTGAGTTGAGTACTGAGGCTCGGAGGCGGCCGAGTACTGCTCATGATCGCGCATGGTGGTAACCGGACCTCCGGTGCGCGGGGCAAAGCCCCAGGGACGCAGCATCGGACGGGAGCTGCGCTTGAGCTCAAGGCTGCCGCAGAAAGGGCACCTGTCCTGACTGTCATCGGCAAGACCAAACCAGCGGCACTGCCCGCAGGTATGAATCTCCTTGAGATAAAAGCCGTCTGAAAAGTAGGAGCTGGCCGGAGCAAGGTTGCTTTTGCGCGTCGGGCGGTAAATAGCGCCCAGCGGCCAGGTCTCCTTGTCCACGACAATGGATCGGCCCGGAGCATACTCACTGATGGCTACATCAAGACCACGGCTGACCTCATGCAGTACACGCCCTGATCGGGTGCCTATCCATGTGCTCACTACATCTCTTGGGAAAGAGTAGGTAGGAATAAGGCTCTCATCGTACAGAACGTCCAGCAGCGAGCGGCAGGAGCTGCGGCCTCCGGCTTCAGGGTTGTAGTACAGATCCGGATGAGCTTTCATCTTCCTGCCAAGTTCAGTCAGCTTCTGGTCCATGCGCATTATGCATGATTCCAGCAGTCCCTTATTGTCCTCAGGGAGCAGCACCTCATCGGCCTGCCAGCTGCGGGCAAAGGCCATGAAATCAAGGCGCAGGCGCTCAACAAACTCCGTGGCAATCACAGTGTCGAGACTGAGATCAATGCGCCTTTGCGGATCAAGCCGTTCACGATCGTGGTAATGGACATGCAGCTCCTTTTTGTCTGAGTTGCTCATGGTACTGCTGATTTGAGCCAGAAAGTCGCGGAAGATTACCAGGCTCAGATGACGCTCGATAATGCGGCTGCTTGAGATGTCGATAAAAGGACGGCGCGGGATGCCACGTACCATGTCAGCCGGATGATTGAAGTACAGAGAGTCATGAGGACCGTCCTCACAGAAGGTCACAATGGTGGACAGTGAGGAGCCGCGACGGCCGGCACGACCGGCGCGCTGCTGGTAGTTTTCACGCATAGGCGGCATGTTGCGCAGACCTACGGCTACCAGAGAGCCGATATCGATACCCACTTCCATGGTGGTGGTGGATGAGAGTATGTCCACAGGCAGTTCATCTTTGGATAAGAAGTCCTGGAAGCGCATTTCATACATTTCGGTACGGGACCACATGTCATCGCGCTGATCCTTGTGAGAAAGCTGTGCGGTATGCTCCTGGGTGTCGATAACATGAATACGCCGGCCGCTGATGGCCTCAAGCGAAGGACGGCGCCAGAAGCTCAGACTTTCAAGGTCCAGATCAGTCATGGCACGCACTCTGTCCCTGCCACAGTTAGGACAGCAGTTACGGAGTTTAAAAGGCAGCACATCAGAGCAGCTGTTGCATACATACCACTGATGCTCGCCGCTGCGGGCGCGGATCATGCGCGGATTGATATACAGACGCCCGGTAGACTCACTGCCTGATTCAAGAAAGTAGTTTTTAAGACCGGCAGCAAGGGAACCGGCCAGATTGCCAAGGGGATCGATTTCAATACGGCTTAGCAGGCGTTCGGAGATGATTTTCTCTTCGGGAATGCCGAATTTTACATAGTCAGGCGAGGCTCTGGCTCTGGTTTCATCACTGATCTCAGCGCTCAGGGCGTAATAGTCAGTAAGGCTTTCAATGGCCCATGCGCTGAAGAACTCATGGAGCCACTGCTGCACGTCTTCTTCAGTAAGTTGGTCATCCCCAGTTTTGCCTGTCTGCTTCTCAATCAGGGTGGCAAGTTCCTCAACGGACTGTTCATCAAGGTCATCAATAAGCCTGTAAAGGGCCTGAGGATCAGGCTCAAGCCAGCACATGGCAGTATCAATGAGATTGTTAAATGGTGCGCAGAAGAACTTGAGCAGCTGCTCATTGAAGCTGTTCGGAGCATTGTGCATCTGCACATTGTTGACATAGCGGGCATCAACAGAGCTTATGAGATCGTAGTCGATCACATCATTGGCGCTGTCATCACCGGCACCGGACGCACTGCTGCTGCCGTCGCTGCCGCCGGCAGCGGCCTGGCTGCTGCGGCGCAGCAGGGAACCAAGGCCGCTGTTGCCGCTGCGGCGGCTTTTCTTATGGGCCAGGGCCGAAGATATCATCCGATTGCCTGCATTGAAAAGAATGGTGCGATTTTCCGAGCTGTCATCATGGAAAATGGCCGCATTGTTAAGCCTGGCAATGGCGGCAAAATAAGGAAAAACGTTGTACAGCGAAAGTACGCTCTGACCATCAGCGCCGCCACCGGCGCCTGCGTCGGAGCCTGTGCCGTCGGCGGCGCCGGACTGTACTTTGCGGCGCTCAATCTGCTCCATGAGGTCGAGGGCCACGCACATAATCTGGCGGCAGGCGGTATCGTCCGAGGTAACAGACATGTCACGGGCCAGACGGGCTGCGCGCTGGCGGCTGTCAGAGAAAAGCAGGACCTTGCGGCCCTCATTTGGCATTGGGATCTGGCCATAGGCGCGCTCCTGGGCCAGAGTCAGACGGCGCTGCTGCTCACTTACAGTCTTGCCCGGGACTGGCGGCTGTGAGAGGAACTGGGCCTTGATGAGATTGAAGAAAGAATTGTTACCTCTGGTGCTGAAGCTCATCAGACCGTCATTGCCGATACGGTGCTGACAGTGCGGGCAGGTGGAGAAGTGTACCGGCTGGCAGGCGACCACTTTGGAGCTGGTGCGTGAGATGCTGTTGACCGCATTTTTGTTGAAAAACAGGCGCACCATGCCTGCACCGGTGCAGCTGTCATCAAAGTACAGCCATCCGCTGGAGCTGTCCAGCCAGACCTGCTGGTTGTTATCTGGAACTTCATCAGGCTGAGCCAGATAAAGGCAGATTTCAGATAACCTGTCTGGATTGATATTGCCAGGATGCTTCCACAGATAGGTGCTGCCACTGCCGCACATGCCTTTTTCAAGCTCACTGGTGTAGACATAGCCACGGAAAAAGAGGGCACCGCAGCGGCGGTCACGCATCAGCTCATGGACTGAGGAGCCGCAGTCAGGGCAGTGGCTCTGGCGGTCATTGATAAAGAGGCGTCCAAAAGGCAGTCTCTCACTTGCATGCTCAGTCGCAGACGCATGCGCAGGCTCAGTCACGCCCTTGCCAGGCGCGCGTGCCAGACCTCTGAGGCCGCGCAGGCCCCTGGCCGCGCGGCCCGGGCCTCCGGCCGCACCACTGCCGGCGCTGCTGCCGTCCCCGGCAGCGGCTCTGGATGTGGCAGCGGTTTCATGGCGGCCCGGGCACTGGCTGTTGGTGCAGCACCACACGCCCTGAATGCCACGGAAGAACATGTGCATGCGCGCAGGCAACAGCACTGAGCCCTGTCGGCTGCGGGCCAGCGGGGCTATGGCCAGCAGGACGCTGATTCTGTGCAGTGCTGCCTCCTGGTCGTGCTCATAAAGTTCAGGATAGAGCCTTTGGGCCAGCTCCTTGAGCGAAGTGGCATTGCCACGGCACTGGCGGGCCAGGGCATTGAACTGGTCATACTCAAACAGATGCTCATACATCCAGTTTTCAGCCTGTTCCATTTTATCCCATGGCCATGGTTCGTCGCCCCTGACAGGCTGTCTTTTCCAGAAGGTATTGAGGGCCTGCAGCTGCTGTTGACGGCTGCCTTCAAAGTCAGCCGGATGTGTACTGGCTACAGCGTCGTCATCAAGCTCAAGCAGATTGTCCTGACTGAGCTGCTGACGCTCACCACGCAGCAGCACAAAATCATGGCCTTCAGGCGCACCGGTGAGATTGCGGGCAAATTTCTGGACTATGAGGTCATCTTCCTCTCCCTCGGGCATGGAGGCCGTGGTCAGGATGAACTGAATGCGGGAGCGATCAATCTTGAGGCTGTTCATGACACGGCGCAGCAGCATGGCCACCTCACCGCCTGAAGAGCCCTTGTACATATGGGCTTCGTCAAGCACAAAGAGCAGTTTCTGATCCGGGTTGAGGCTGAGCCACTTAGCTGTGGACGACCAGATAGGAGCTTCGGCCGGACGGAGCATCATGTATTCGATCATCGAGTAGTTGGTGATGAGAATGTCCGGGGCGGTCATGTGCATCTCAAAGCGCGTTACCAGCTCGGCATCATCGATACTGGCTTTATGTATGCCGTCGAGCAGCTGGGTAATCAAACGGTTGAGATCGACCCTGGCCGGCAGGCGGCCCTCCTGCTCAAGGCGCTTCACCCACTCGATATCATCATTTCCAGTGATGTCCATATAGGTCCTGGCAAGTCTTTTGTCCTCAGTTTTTGAGGGGCGTCCGGGATAGGGAGTACGTCCGGTATACATGCCAAACTGAGGGCGGCGTATATGAGAGCCAAGGCTTTTGAATATGGACGGGAAGTCGCCTTTGCAGCCCATAAGCCTGCGCATACGGCTGAGCTGATCGGAAACCAGGGCGTTCATGGGGTAGAGCACAATACAGCGCACGGCACGCTGCTGCCAGCTTTCGGGGCTGTCGTGAGCCTCCATGGCCATGCGGGCCAGCAGCGGCCACAGAAAGCACTCGGTCTTACCCGAGCCCGTACCGGTGGAAACAAAGAGATCGTGGCCCTGGTAGAAGTGCTCGAGCGACTGTACCTGATGGACATAGGGCTCGGAAAAGACGCCAAGGCCGGCCTTGCACATGCGCTCAAAGAACTCCTTGAGCCATGGGGCGAGTACCTGTGATGCCTCAATGCCGCCAGGGGCGGTGCAGTAGGCCGGGGATGACTCAATATAAGGCACACGGTAGATCATGCCCTCGCGGACCATGAGCTCACGTACGGCCTCATAAAGGGCCGGATTGCGGCCAAAATACTGGGACTGAATGTAGTTGGAAAGCTCATTGACCAGAGCCTGGTGAGTTGCATGGGCGCCTTGAGTCATATCATCCCGCTAATTTCAAAATCAAAAAACAGTTTTCCGCCTGGGCCGTTACGGCCTCAGGCCCTGCCTGTACGGCCAGTCCGGCGGCCCGGACCGCCCCACGGCGGCACGTGCGCCGCTGAGGCGCATGCCTGTCAGGCCGTGCTTTGTGTCAGCTCGAAGCGGTAGCCGGCATAAGTCATCACATGGTAGAAAAAAATCATGGCCGCATGGGTCATAAAGCCACGCACCGGCCGCAGATTGCCATCGGTATAGTGGTCACTGAGGCTGTATTTCTGGTAACTCCATGCCAGCAAATAGAACAGACAGCGATCGCCGGCCGGCAGAGGCATGTTGCTGTGCAGCTCACAGCCTGATTCGTGAACGGTGACCTTGAAAGCCGGGCGCAAGCCCTGCTCATTCATAAGAGCATTGACCGGCAGCAAGATGTCCTGATAATCGGGCAGATTGTGCATCTGCAGCATGAACTCAGGCACAGGCACAAATAAGTTCTGTCCATTCTCAGCAAAGCACAGGCAGTACTGGCGGAACTGTTCTATGTCTTTGTCCTTTTTGAGATATGCAGCAGCAGGGGCTTTGCGGGTACAGCCATCAAGTGAGCGCATCGGGCCCCAGCCCATGTTTTTGCCCGTATGCAAAAAGACAAAGTTCTCCAGGTTTTCAATGGGACTGGCATCGGCACTGTCCAGGCTCTCATGGAGCTGCTCAGCCACCTCAGGCAGAGGCGGCGCCAGACAGAACATGCGCCGCACCTGCTCCGCCCCGCTTTCCGTGCTGCTGCCTGCAGCGGCGCAGCCGCCACCGCCTCCGGCGGCTGCGGCGTCACCGCCGCCCTGACGGGCCAGCAGCTTCCTGACATGTTCATCATCGGCTGTTCTTGCGGTATCGTCGGACATGGTCAGGGGCGCAAGACCGCTGAAGTACATCTTGTAAGGCCTGATGCCACCTCTGATGATGGTGATGCCGGCGACGGCAGCCGAGCTAAATGGAGGGCTGATGCGCCTGTGACCTGAAGAGAGGTGATAGCCGCAGGCTCCATAGACGCGGTCGATAAAGTCCGCAATAAGATCCTTAGGATACTGATTGAACATGTACTCCCGGCGCTCAGCATCACTGTCCTGGCCGGCAGTGGACTCCCCTGAGATGCTGCAGCAGTGCAGTATGTTGCTGACAGTATCTCTGATGACAGACTTGAAGTGACGGGCTGATGTGCCCGGCAGCTGCGGGTCGTCCTCGCCTGCGTCCCCGGCGTAGCCGCTGCCGCCGGCCTGGCCGCTGCCGCCGGCCTGGCCGCCGGCGCGGTCGTCACCATCGCCGGCCCGGCCGGACCTGAACTCATCAGGGCACTGTGAATCAACCTGAACTTCATAATCAAAGAGGGCATACTGGGCACGGAAAGCCGCAGCCGTCATGCACAGGCGCCACAGCCACTGTTCGTCGTTGTTGTTCAGGTCAATGCAGGCATCAAGGCCCGTGTCCTTGAGTATCCTGTTTTTAAGTTTGCTCTCGAGAATGCAGGTGCTCATACTCATACTTTGGTCTTTTAAGGCTGCAGCGCCTGGCAGCCAGGTGAATTCCGCAGGCCGTCCCATCGGCTGTCCGGCCACGCCGCTCAGCCAGGCCGCAGCCACAGCTGCGACATCAGGAGCCTCTTCTTGAGTTTACCCGGTCGAGCAGGCGGCTCATGGGGCTGTTCATATGATCATGTCCAGATTGCTCATTTACCGTTTTTGACTGTCCCGGTTTGAAAGCTTTCAGTCTTTCACTGGCTGACTGTTGTTCATTGCTTTTGACCGATGATGTAGCTGCAGCCGGTGCAGACGCCAGGTCCGGTGTGCCTTCCGATGTGCCTGCAGTGTAAATCCCCCGAACACAGTCATCAGGCAGCAGGCCACTGGCCTTAAGCACAGGCTCTATCATCTCCTTTACTGCAGGAAACAGAAAGCCCGAGCTGTAAGCCTGTTCCAGAAGATCAAGATTGTCAGTGCACCTGGCCAGAGGGGCCAGAGCTCCGGCGGTCATGATGTTAAAGCCAGCCTGATCACTGCTTATATTGTCCGGAAGCAGTTTGCGGTAAAGCACTGTGGCTATGCCAAGAAGCTGCTCAAGATTGCGCAGCGTACTTGAAGACAGCCCCATCATTGAGAAGTCAGCCGGCAGGTTGAAGGGCTGATCCGGGAGCACGAAATTTCCAAGCGGGCATGATGGTGCCCTGAGCATGGTACTGTCACGGATAAACACACGGTCCACATACATGTCGGTAAGCACCGGCAGTACGAAGTTGAACAGCCCCTTTGGCTGCAGGGCAATGTCATCCCAGAAAGGATAGTCAATGAACACTGTGCGTCCGGATTCAGCTGCGGAGATCAGCATCGAGTCGTTATAGCCCGGTGAAAAGACATTATCCACACGGACCGCTTGCGAACACTCATTGAGAGCTGCCTTGAACTCCGCTCCGTCCCATTGATGTCCAAGGGTTATGGTAGACAGGCCGTCAAAGCCGCTTGCCGAGCAGAAAGCTCTGATGATGCGGCCGCTTCCTGGACCTGCCAGCAACACCGGCATGCCCATGATGGCTGCGGCACTGAGAACAGAGCTGAGTATGCGCGATTTGGCAAGGTCGACAAAGCCATGCTTCTGCAAGGCCACACTGGCCGGCATGGCGATATTGGATGTGCTCTTGTCTGAACCGGCCGCAGAGGCGGCCCATGACTCATGACAAATGCTCAGCGAATCAAAGCTCTTTTTCCTGGATCTGTCGTCACCAGCTGCAACAGGCGCAGCAACTGCTGCAGGCGCCGCAACGGCGGCACCAGCCACAGGCACTGCAGGCACATCAGGCGCAGCAACTGCTGCGGGCGCAGCAACGCTCTCAGCTGCAACAGCAGCTTCCGGAGCGGCTGGTACCGCTGCCGACGGGGCTGTGCTCTGGTCAGGTGAAATGCCTGAAGAGGCGGCAACAATCGAGGTCGCAGACTGGTCCTGGTCATGGACGGCACTTTCGTCTCCGGCGGACTGGGCCTGTCTGTCTGTATCCTGGTCCTGACTGTTCTGCAGGTTTTTCCTGAGAATGTGGAGCTGTTCACGCCAGCTGGCCGGATCTGCGGCTTTGTCCGTGTCGGGCCCTGGGCTCTCCTTCAGGGAGGATGGTTGCTGATCTTGCTGGTCAGGCTGCTCTGACTGTGTCGGCAGGGCCAGATTGAGGTGCGGCCACAGCGGTCTGAGGGCTTCGTTTTCTGCCACTTCACTGAAAGTGTCAAGCAGCGAGAAAGAGTCAGGTCTGGTGATGGCAAAGGCCATTCTTACCAGACTCTGGCTGAGCGAACTGCACTGGGTGCGCAGCCTGCTGGACTGATGCTCTTCGCTTTCATCAAGGTCATCAAGCTCGCCGTACATGCCGTCAGCCAGCTGTTTCATCATCTCAGGGGGCAGCCTGGTCATGGAGTTGAACAGGGCCAGTACCTGATTGATGGTCAGACCATCAGGACTCATGGCCGAAACGCACAGCTCTTCAACAGCTATGCTGAATTGCTTTGCTCTGTCATTGCTCAGACCAAGTTTCTCTACAGCTGTGGAGCTCCATCTGCGGCGCATGTCGTCATTGAGGCAGACGGCTTTAATGAAGCTGCGCAGTGAGGCGCAGTCAAAGTTCTTGGCATCGGACATTTCCCGGCCCAGTGAGTGCAGCTGCTCCACCAGATTAATGCTCCACATGCGGGAGCACTTAAGCTCGGTGCACAGCTTTTCGATAATTTTCTGGCCATTGGTGCTGGCTGCTGCAGGAATGGAGCTGACCGGTTCGGCTGCAGTCTGCGGTTTTGATGGCTGGGCGCTCCTTGTGGCGACGCTGCCGCCTGCAGATGCAGCCCTGGCTGCATTGCCGGCCGCAGCCTGAGCAGCGGGCGCAGCCGTGCTTCCTGCTGCGGTAAGACCGCCCAGGGTGACCAGATTGGTGATGATCTCAGGGTTGAACTTGTCAGGCACAGTAAGCTGCTGGAGCATGCTGGTAAGCACGTCAAAAACAGCAGATGAGCGCTCTTCATTAATATGCAGTCGTGAGGTGATATTCCTTATGATATTGCGTTTGAAGCGGGCCGGCAGGCGCTTCATGAGCCTGCCCAGCAGGCTGTTTAGGGTGCGACTGCATGCAATGAACTGCTCATCTGAGATGGGGTTGTTGGAGTCGAGCAGCTCAAGGGCAGTGAGGAGCTCGTTTTCAGCCTCATCCTCTGCCTCATCATCTTTGTCATCCGCGAGTTTTTGCTCTTCCCTGCCTTGCTGTGTACCGGCATTGAGCATCTGAGCCAGAGCGCTCAGGGAGCCGCGCTCAAAGTCCTGGAAGTTTTTGAGATCGTTTACCAGGGTGGTAATGGCGCTGATGATGTCATGGGCATTGGCACTCTCACAGTTGAGCTCACCTGCCATGCTCTCAAGCACATCATCATCCAGAACCAGCTCCAGATCATGCGCTTCCAGATAAGGCGCAGTCGCAGGCGCGCGGCTGTCAGCGCTGTGGTTGCTGTCAGCGCGGCCGTCATTCAGGCTGTCTGCAGCTGAGTCCGCCTTCTTATCAGCTGATGCAGTAGTGGCTGCAGATGTTGCCTTGCTTGCAGCTGCAGCTGCAGCTGCAGCTGTTGCACTTGATGTTGCGGTTTTATCCTTGCCAGAGGCGGCTTTATCGGCCTTTACCGAGGCATTGGCAGCGGCTGCAGCATTGCTGCTTCCAGCATCGGCCTGTGCCTTTGCCGACTTATTGCTCTTGCTTGCATGAGTGCCATTACCAGTTGGAGCTGTGCTCTGAGCCTGGGCCGCTGTGAGGTCAGGCATGGAATCAGCAGCGGCACCGGTCCTGGCAGCGGCTGTTTTTCCGGCGGCTGCAGCAGCGACAGCAGCTGAAGATGCTGCCGTTTCCTGAGCTTTGGCTCCTTTGGCGGAGCTGGCCTGTGCAGCTGTCTTTGCATCTGCAGCGGCTTTGGTCTTGCTCTGCGCAGTGGCAGTGGTATTGGCCTTGCTCTGTGCTTTGGCAGTGGTATTGGTCTTGTCCTGGTCAGCTTTAAGGGACTTGCTGCCGGTGGCGGTGCTGCCTGTGGCAGTGCTGTCGGTGTCAGCTGCAGCGCGTGCCGGAAGTTCAAGCACTGTCAGGCGGCAGAATCGGCTTTCCGTGGTCAGATCAACGGACACGGCTATGTAGCGGCTGAGCTCGCCCATGAGATCGCTGTTGTTAAAGGCACGCTCTGATGGCAGTACCATGCCGACCCGGCAGCCGCCAAACTGACTGGTTAATGTCTGGGACAGCAGAGAGTATCTGTTGTTGAGCACGCGGCAGCTGACGTCGGATGTCTTATCGGAGACAGTGCTTACCACTATGGTCCGGTTCTGGTTTTCCAGGGAAGGAAAGCTCAGGCGTGACAGTGGAGTCTGCTCTATGGAGATGAGGTCCTTGAGCCTGTGATCGGCAAAGAAGCTGTTAAGCTCGGCTACAGTTGATTTGCTTTCTGCGTAGCCCCTGATTACGAGCTTTCTGGTTTTGGCAATATTGATCCTTTCAGTTGCAAGCTTCTTTGCACTTGTCTGAATGCGGGTATAGTCATGCATGTTGAAGCCCGCAAGGTGCTCAAAGCCAAAGGACTTTCGGCTCAGGCCCACAGGGAATCTGGTAGCCAGAGTGGCCGCAGCCAGCAGCATTATCGGTGTTGAGCAGGAGGGATCGATGAAATTGGTGCTGTCAGTGCAGCCTGAGAGGGTGACTATGCCTGCTGCCGTGCTTTCGCGCATATCAAAGGCGGCCGTGTCCCTTCGGGCCCTGTATGTCCAGGCCGGATCGCCTGATACCCTGATCGCCACTCTCAGGGTGTTATCCTGGAAAATGGCTCTGATATGGAGGTCTGCATCGTTCTGTTTGACTTTCAGGCCAGTCATGCCCTGACCGTCAAAATAGGACACTATGGCTTTGGCAAAGGCAGAGGCGGTTTTGGTGCGCCATTTCTCAGTGCTGTCATCACTTACTACACCGACACTGATGGATTTTGTATTGACAAAGCAGGTGCGCAGGCGCAAAGACTTGACAGCCGTTTCCAGAGAGTCGCGATTGTCCAGATTGATCCTTTTGAGATACATGTAGATCTCATCGGCATAGACACTGAACATGCACAGCTTTATGGCCATGGTCGTGTCGCAGCTGAACTCAACACCTGAGGTTACTGTTTTGCATTTTTTGCCAACATAACTTTCAAGCTCCTTACAGAGCAGGTTGGTAAAGGCAGCATTACAGGTTGCAAGGAAAGTATGGTTTTTGGTCATTGTTATGCTGTTTCACAGTGTCAGGTACTGGACATGCCATATGTTAAGCCGCAGCGTCAGCAGCTCAGGCCTGCTGCGCTGCATAGTGCCCGCAGACTGCGTCATCGGAGGGGCCCATGGCAGCGGCAGGCCGTTTATCTGGTCTATATGAGCAACAGGCCTGAGGCCGGCAGCGGCAGTACTGCCGTACGTCCTTATGTCTGTCCAGCCGAAAATGGCATATAAATCGGTTTTGATTACATATATCAATAAGATGATATGTTGTGATTAATCATTATGGCAAGCTTTGATTTTCATGTACAGCACTATGCATCCGTAGCATAACATCAGCCCGGCTCCTGCTGAGCTTATAGCTGTGAACATAGCTGCCGCGTCCAGCGCAATGGCTGTACAGCCAATGTGGGCCATGCAGCAGCTGCAGCCTCATCTTACAGACGGGCTGGCAGCCATGCGTCCGGCACAGTGGTGTCTCATCGGGAAATGCGGCCTTGCCATCAATGCGCAGCAGCACCTGCAGCCCATCTCAAAGGCAGGCCATGGCCCAGGCAGCACCGGCCGCCGGGACGCAGGCTGCCCGAATGCAGTCTGCCTGGACGCAGCCTGCCGGGCAGGACAGGACGGGGCCTGACTGCAGATGGGGGATTGGCTGTATGAGGTCAATTTGGGGGACATCCCGCAGCGCATGCCCGACTGTGGCTTTCAGCGGAGTGAAAGCCACAGCGCGGCAGGGCGGGAGCTGGGAGATTTGAGCTAAAGCAGCGGGCTGAGCATGTCTCTGACCTCAGGGAAGAGATCCTGGGAGTTCAGAGCCGTCTGCAGCAGGTCGGACCTGCCAGTGCACAGAGCCAGAGGTGCCAGGGCACCGGCTGTGATGAGGTTAAAGCAGGCCTGATCACTGCTGATGCTGTCAGGCAGCAGCTGACGATAAAGCTCGACGGCAATGCCCATAAGGTAGGAAAGATTGCTGACAGTGCTGCCTGCAAGACCCAGCTGACCAAAGCTGTCAGGCATTTTCACAGCCCGGGCTCTGATGTCGGCATTGCTCAGAGGGCAAAGCGGTGAACGTGGCAGCTGTGCGGCGCGGATAAAAGGCCTTGCGACATACATCTCTGTCATCACCGGCAATGCGAAGTTGAGTATTCCCTTTGAGTTCATGGCAATATCATCGCGAACCGGGTGGTCAAGGAACACGATGCGGCCTGATTCGGCAGCCGAGGTCAGCATTGAGTTGCTGTAGCCAGAAGAGAAGATATTCTCTATTCTTACCACCTCAGAGCACTGTCTGAGGGCAGCTTTGAACTCAGTGCCGTTCCAGCTCTGTCCCAGAGTAATGGTAGACAGGCGGCCGTAACCGCTGGCAGCGCCGAAGGTGCTGATGATGCGGCCTGTTGCCGGTCCGGCCAGCAGTACCGGCATGCCCATTAATGCAGCGGCATTGAGCAGAGAGCTGAGTATGTGTGACTGAGCTTCATCTACAAAGCCATAGTTCTGAAGGGCTGTGCTGACAGGCTCGGCCAGTTTCTGTGAGCCTGAACTGCTCTGAGTACCGTCCTGATTCTGACTGTTGTCACCTTCGGCCCACAGCTCATGTTCAAGGCTCAAAGAAGCAAAGCTCTTCTGTGCTCCGGCATCACCAAAGCCTGATGAAGCCATGTATGGCGCAGCCATTACAGTGCTGTCAAAGCCCCTTGCGGTAAACTCTGCAGATGAATGGTCTTCAGGAGCTGCCGCCTCTTCTGGCATGTCAGCCTCCACAGGCACGCAAGACTCATCCGGCATAGCAGTCTCTGCTGCCTGAGCTGCAGAGTTTTCTGGACTGGTGGACGACACAGCAGGCTCCTGTGCAGATGGATGCGGTGCAGTGGCACTGGCTGCATCTGCAGTGGCAGGTGATACAGGCTCACCAGGAGCTGGCTGTTCATTGCTGTCACAGACACGGGCAGCCTCCTGCCCGGCCGAGCCTCTGACAGTCTCATCCTGAGCTTCACGGCGCATTGGAGCTGCAGCCTGACCATCAGCCTTAAGATCAGGGCAGGCAATGTTCAGGTGAGGCCACAGCGGAGCCAGGGCTTCGTTTTCAGCTACCCGGCTGAAGCTGTCGATGAGTGAGAAAGAGTCAGGTCTGGTAATGGCAAAGGCCATTTTTACCATGCTGTCACATAGAAGATCACACTGCTCACGCAGCACGGCTGACTGCTGCTCATTCATTTCTTCAAGTTCGATGAGCTCGGCATGCATGCCTTGAGCAAGCTGCTTCATCATGTCCTCTGGCAGTCTGGTCAGAGATTTGAAAAGAGCCAGGACATGCGCGATGGCAGGTCCGTTAGGACCATATGCCGATCTGCACAGATCTTCCATGGCTGAGCTGAAGCGCTGGGACTTTTTATTACCAAGGTCAAGCTCACGGGATGCGGTTTCACGCCATTTGTCCAGTCTGTCCTCATTGACAATGATGGAGTCAATAAGGTTTTTAAGCGATGAGCATCCAAATCTGTTTGGATGAATCATATCGCGATACAGGGCGTTCAGATGGTCAAGCAGTCTGACGCTCAGTCCACGGGAGTAGCCAAGCTCACTGCAGATCTTTTCGACAATCTTCTGGCCCGAAGGGGTTTCGGCTGAAGGTATTGAGCGGACAGTTTCGACAGAATGACCCTGTGACTGAGAGTCAGAGCCGACCGGACGGGTATCCGAGCTCTGGTCCCCGGCATTGCCTGTGCCTGATGAGCTGTCGTCAGAGCTGACTGCAGCTGCTGCAGGTGCACCACTGCCGCTTGCCCTGTTATTTCTTTCACCAGCGGCTGCAGGAGCAGCAGCAGGCGCAGCAGAGCCGTCCTGTGCGGTGAGTACGCACAGGCTGACCAGATTGTTAATGATTTCCGGATTGAACTTGTCCGGCAGGGTCATCTGCAGCAGGATGCTGGAGAGGATGTTGAAAACAACAGTGGCGCGATCTTCATTAAGATGCAGCCTGGACCTGATGTTCCTTAATATCTTTTTGCGGGAACGTGCAGGCATGCGTTCAAGCAGTCTTTCCAGAAGGCCGTTCAGAGTGCGGCAGCACTCCATGAACTGCTCGTCATTGACCGGTCTGCTCGAGTTGAGCAGCTCCAGAGCACTCAATGGTCTGCTTTCAACTGCAGCCTCTGCAGGTGCGGACACGCCATCAGCATCAACGTTAACTTCAGCATCAGCGCCGGCCGTATGTCCATGCAACAGTGCGCTTTCGCCTTGAACATAGGCGTCTGCAGCGCAGTCAGCATCACAGCCAGCTGCAGGTACGGCAGGGGCAGCGGCACTGTCTACACAGGTGCTCTGGTCCTGGCCCGGGCCCTGGACATGGACATGCATCTGGTCAGAACTGGACTTGAGCAGCTGAGCCAGAGCGGATGCTGAGCCCTGCTCAAAATCATGGTAGTTTGTCAGATCGCTTGCCAGGGCGCTTATGGACCTGATGATGTCCCTTGCATTGCTGCTGTCACAGTTGAGCTCAGTGGCAAATCTCTGAAGAACTTCATCATCAAGAACGAGATCAGGTTCATTGTCTTCATGAGAGGCTGAAACCTCCTCAGAGCCGCTTACATCGACCTTGACTGCACTGTCATTGCAGCAGCTCTCATCTTGAGGGCTGACAATGGCTGCATCATCACTGTCTGTTTGACCTTCAAGGACACTGCCCGGGACAGGTGTATCACCGCCATGCTCTGCTGACTGGTCACCGCAAGCGGCTGCAGCCTCAACGGCCGACTGCTCCATGCTGTTGGCAGTATCAGTCGGGGCATCAGATGTGAGCTCACAGGCACTGTCTTCCGACTTATTAGAGCTGTCAGCAGATACAGAGTCAGCCTCTGACTCGTCCTTGCCAGGAGCCGGTGCAGCAGCGTTATCACCTGCCTGGTCATCAGCTGTGCCCTCACAGGCATTGTCTTCCGACTCATAAGGAGCTTCAGCAGAAACAGAGTCAGCCTCTGACTCGTCCTTGCCAGGAGCCGGTGCTGCAGCGTTATCAACTGCCTGGGAATCAGCCATGTTCTCACAAGCACTGTCTTCCGACTCATTAGAGTCATCAGCAGATACAGACTCAGCCTCTGACTCGTCCTCGCCAGGAGCCGGTGCAGCAGCGTTATCAACTGCCTGGGCATCAGCTGTGCTCTCACGGGCATTATCTTCCGACTCATTAGAGTCATCAGCAGATACAGACTCAGCCTCTGACTCGTCCTTGCCTGAAGCCGGAGCAGCAGCGTAAGCAGCTGCCTGGTCACCCGCTGTGCTCTCATGGGCACTGTCTCCTGCTTCACTGGTATCAGCATGAACCTGGTCCTGGTTCTTCACCTCATCAGGGCTGACAGAGGGGGTAGCATCACTGCCGGTCTGGCCGTCATGGTTATGGGATGCATTTGAGGACTCTGATGGCCTGCCATCACCTGCAGCTGTTAGCACGACGTCTGTATGAGTCAGGCTCTGCAGCGATGCTTTGCGTTTGTATTCTGCAGCTGCACCTTCAGGGATATCAAAGACCATCACATAGAGATACTTGACTCCCTCTGGCAACCCATGATTAAAGTTATGGGATTGAACAAGGTATCTTTTGAGATCTTCATGCAGTTCGAACCTTTCATCAGACTTATCTTTCAACATCAGCATCATGCCGACACGGCAGCCGCTGAAATTCTTGATTAATGTCTGTGATAACTGGCGTAGTTTCCTGTTGAGCTCGTCAATATGACCTAAGAAGTCGAAACAAACAAAAGTCTTAAGACCGTTTTTAAGTGATGGGTTTGTGGCTTTTGAGTCAGGTCCACTCTGAAAGGATATATAATCATCGAAATGAGCAAGCTTGACATTTTTTCTTAGCTTACGCACTTTCCGTTTATTGTCGCTGACCACTATTATTGTCGGCTTTGTATCTAATCCATTTTCTTTGTGCTTTAATAAAACAAGCTTATATGCAAGTAAAGTGGCTACTTGGCTTATTTCTGTGCCAGAAAGAGCAATAAAATTGGCTGTTCCATCGTAGCCAATCAATGTTTGTATGAAATAATCTGTTCTCACCAGCGTAATAATTACATTATCTTCAGTAATGAAATTGCATAACTCGTAAATTTTTACTTTGTTATCTCATATAGACCGACAATTCGGTCCTTAAGAAAAAAACAACACAGAAATGTGCTTATATTTACAGATTCAAATGCGAATAAAATATACTATCTTATCCTACTACAGGTGATAGACATCACATTTTTGCCTGTAAGATGCTTGGGACATCAACAATACATATTTAGACATATATGTTTATCTAACACTAGAGTACCGTATGATGCCA